>JBJFFW010000307.1:0-2178 GCA_051892075.1 Lachnospirales bacterium | reverse complement strand
GATATAAGGTATCAAATTGAAATTCTAAAACTTATCAAAAAATTGAACAAAGAATATGGTATTACAATTATAATGGTACTTCACGATATAAATCAGTCAATAGCTTACAGCGATTGTATATTGGCTATGAAAAAAGGTAAAATTATTGCTCAAGGAAAACCTAATGACATTATAAGTGAGGAGCTTATAAAGAAAGTATATGATATAGAGCTTAAAATTGAAAATACAGAGAGAGGTAACTTTGTTATAACAGTTTAAATAAATCTTGCTTATTATTTACTAGGAGTGTATTACAATTTCTTAATGATTTTGTAATGCACTATTTTTTTAAAAATTAGAAATAATTGTAAAGTTAATTTATACTTGTTAATAATCTGTATTTATGGTAGAATAAGCATAAATATGGAGGTATAGAATATGAGAATAAAAAAATTTTTATCAGCCCTTTTGGCAACGACAATTCTTACAGGTATTATTCCTTTTAATGCTATGGCAGCACAAAGACCTGTAAGTATAACTGTAGGAAAAAGCGACGGAACTAATTTTAAAACTATTAAAGAGGCTCTTTCTTCTATTGAAGAAACTCCTACAGAAAAAACACCTGTAACAATTAATATTGAACCAGGTATTTATGAGGAGGAGCTAAATATTAATATTCCTTATGTTAAGCTTGTAAATACCGATAAGAAAAAAGATGTTGTTATTACCTATGATAAGGCTAACGGACACTCAGACAACAGCAAAAATTTTGGTACGGATAAAACTGCAACTGTTACTGTAGAAGAAGGTGCTGTAGGTTTTGAAGCTAATGGTATAACATTTAAAAATTCTTATAATATTGACACAGATTATAGTCAAACTCAAGCTGTTGCCCTTGAAACCCTTGCAGATAAGGTTGTTCTTAGAAATTGCAAAATGATAGGCAGACAGGACACTTTATATTTAAAAGGTGCCTCAAAGGGTCAAAATGAGTATGGCTCAAGCAACAATGCCAGAGTATATTTAAAGGATTGTTATGTTGAGGGTACTGTGGATTTTATTTTTGGTGATGCTACGGCATTTTTTGATAACTGCGATTTGTATATGGCAGAATATGAAAATGGTGGACATTTTACTGCTCCTAATACCACACTTTTTAATATTGGCTATGTTTTTAATAACTGTCGTTTGTCTGTTTCAGAAAAATTTACAGATGAACAAATTAAAAAGGTAGATTTAGGCAGACCTTGGCAGTGTGATAAGGCTTATCCTAATTATGGGTCAAATTC
Source organism: Lachnospirales bacterium (assembly GCA_051892075.1). Classification (GTDB taxonomy): domain Bacteria; phylum Bacillota; class Clostridia; order Lachnospirales; family CAG-274; genus HGM11788. The sequence continues at coordinate 910 of JBJFFW010000307.1, read as the reverse complement.
TGTCTTTATTAATTGTGTTTTACCTGACAGATACAACGAAGAAGGCTTTAGCTTATGGAATAGTGAAACTATTACAAATAAAGTCAGATTTATGGAATATGGTTCTAAAACAAGTAAAGGCTCTGATGTTGATACTTCAAAAAGAGCTGATTTTGTGAAATTATTAAATGATAATCAGGCTCAATACTATAATGTGTATAATGTATTAAAGGGAAATGATAACTGGACACCTGCTGAAAATAGTGGTTTAACAGGTCCTTGTGATATAACTGTTGATAATTATGAAATTTCCATACCACAGGGAGAAACCTATACTTTAAAGGCAACTGTACTTCCAATGGAAGAAAGTGCAAATATAACTTTTGCTTCTGAAAATACAGATATTTGTGAGGTTAATGATTTAGGGGTTATTACAGCTAAAAAAGTTGGCACTACAACCATAAAAGTAACCCTGCCAACAGGACTTAGCACTTATTCTAAAGTTAGTGTAACTAAACCAAGAACTGCCATTCCTGAAATTAAGTCATTAAATATTGTAAGTAATAATCATATTTTGCCGGGAAATATTATTAAGGCTAATTATGAGTATGTTTTAGCAAGTGATAATCAAATTGATGATGCTATAATCAGATGGTATAGTGTTAAGGATAATAAGGAATATTTAATTAAAGAGGGTTCAGGAGAAAGTTTTAAAAGCTATACTGTTCAAAATAAAGATATAGGAAGCCAGATTAAGGTTTGTGTTCTTCCTGCAACTACTACTACATATAAGGAATATGGTAATCCTGTATCTTACACTACAGAACAGACTGTAGATAAGACAAGCACTTCTACAGAGCTTTTATTTAGAGAAAATTTTGATAATGGTGAAGTGGGATATAATACTAATGGCACTTGGAATATTATAGAT
>JBJFFW010000306.1:0-2181 GCA_051892075.1 Lachnospirales bacterium | reverse complement strand
ATTGGGATGGTAAAATAAGAACTGTTATTGTTTCCGTCCCCTATGGGGAATTATGTTTTGTAAACTAAAGGTGATGTATACACAGCATTTTCAAACGGCTGTTTCCGTCCCCTATGGGGAATTATGTTTTGTAAACTTTTTGGTATGCGAAAACGATTGAAACAGAATCCAAGTTTCCGTCCCCTATGGGGAATTATGTTTTGTAAACTTTTAAAAAGTCGGTCAAAAAAAACAATAAAGTAAATGTTTCCGTCCCCTATGGGGAATTATGTTTTGTAAACCCTACCCTTTAAAACCCTTTTATTTAGCCTAATTAAAAAGGCATTTGCGACTGAAAATACAATACATCTATTTTCTAATACAAATATATCATAAAATCAGCCACAAATCAAGTAAATTAGCATATCGGCTTAAAATAAAATTTTATAATTTTAAGCTCCACTCTTAAAGCACCAAAGTCTAAAACTCAAATTATTTAAGCTTTTCTTCCCACTCTTTTTCTTTAAAGCCTGTAAGAACAAAGCTATCACCTACAACCAAAGGTCTTTTTACAAGCATACCGTCAGTTGAAAGAAGATTTATTTTTTCTTCCAAAGTCATATTAGGCAATTTATCTTTTAAACTAAGCTCCTTATACTTCATACCGCTTGTGTTAAAAAACCTCTTAATATCAAGTCCACTTAATTCATACCATTTTGAAAGTTCTTCTGAAGTTGGGTTATCTTCTATAATATGTCTGTCAGTATAGTTAATGTTGTTATCATCAAGCCATTTTTTAGCTTTTTTACAGGTAGTACATTTTGGATATTCTAAAAATAACATAATAACCTCCTAAATTAAATTTTCGGGATTTAAGCATTTAAGCTCGTCTAATACAAAAATACCGTCTTTTCTAATTAATACATCATCAAAATAAATTTCTCCGCCACCATATTCTTCTGTCATAATAAGGACTAAATCCCAATGAATGGCACTTCTGTTGCCATTATCAGCATCATCATAAGCATTACCAGGTGTAAAATGAATAGAGCCTCTTATTTTTTCATCAAACAAAATATTTTTCATAGCCTTTGTTATAAAAGGATTTACACCAATGGCAAATTCTCCAACATATCTTGCACCTTCATCAGTATCAAAAACTTTGTTTACCCTTTCGGTATCATTTGCAGTAGCCTCAACAATTTTACCATTTTCAAATTTAAGTTTTACATCAGTATAGGTTACACCCTGATATTCAGTTGGTGTATTATAAGTAATAACACCGTTTACGCTATCTTTAACAGGAGCTGTATATACCTCACCGTCAGGAATATTCATTTCTCCTGCACACTTAATTGCAGGAATATCCTTAATACTAAATGAAATATCAGTATCCTTTGCCACAAGTCTTACCTTATCAGTCTTATTCATAAGCTCTACAAGGTTATCCATAGCCTTACTCATTTTACTATAATCAAGATTACAAACCTTAAAATAAAAATCCTCAAAAGCATCAAGGCTTGTACCTGCTGATTGAGCCAAAGAATTATTAGGATATCTTAAAACAACCCACTTTTTCTTTAAACGGGTTTCCAAAATAGGATTAGAATAAACTCTGTTATAAATGCCCATATTATCACTTGGTACATCGGCAAGCTCTGATGTGTTATCATTACAGCCAATACCAATATAAGCGTCCATCATATCCATTCTCATATTATCAATAGCAGTAATTTTTGAAAACTGGTCCTCACTTGCACCAGAAATTATTTCTCTGTCAATAATATTAGAGTGAATATCACAAAAAGGATATGCACCTACTTTATAAATCTCTCTAATTAAAGCCTTAACTAAAGGAAAGGCTGATGTACCGTTGCAATTAATAAGTACATTTTCACCTTTTTGAACCTTACAGCTATAATTTACAATATTTTTAGCTAATGTTTCAAGTCTGGAATCCATATACTTTTACCTCTTTTCAATATTTACAATAATTATAACCAAAATTTGCATTATAATTCACTGTAAAACAGTATATCATAGTTATAATAATATTTCAAGAATAGTGTTTGACTATATGATAATTTTCATTTATAATTTAATAAAATAGATGGAGGTAGAATGATTATGCTCTATGATACTAAAAAAGAAACAGAAAAGGTTATACTTGTTGGAGTAGATACAGATAGTGGTGAATTTAAT
>JBJFFW010000305.1:0-9766 GCA_051892075.1 Lachnospirales bacterium | reverse complement strand
AGTTGGTTAGCGCGCCAGATTGTGGCTCTGGAGGCCGAGGGTTCGAATCCCTCTATCCACCCTTTCGTGGGCCACTAGCTCAGTCGGCTAGAGCACTTGACTTTTAATCAAGGGGTCTCGGGTTCGAATCCCGAGTGGCTCACTATATATTTTTTGCTGTAAGTCTTGTAAACCCTGTATTTAAGCGGTTTTCAAGACTTTTTCACTTTTTTGAGATTATCTTATTATATATACATTTTGTTATAATTTATTATATTTTATTATACCTTTTTATATAAAAAGTGTCATAAAAGTGTCATAGAATTTTTGATTAAAAGCCTTGTATTTATTAGCTGTTCAAGGCTTTTTTATTTATAAAAACAGTAAAAAAGTGTCATAGCCATAAATCAAAGCAATTTAAGCTGTAAAATAGTCACTTAAATTTATAATTTTACCATTTCCTTTTGCAGGTTTCTTTGAATGACTTTCAATAGCTTTTTCAATTTCTTTTGAATTAAAGTCCGTTGTTTTTGTAAAGCTTTTACAAGGCATTTCACCAAGTCCAATGTTTAAGTCCTTCATTTTTTTAGCAACTTGGTTTGTATTTGTATGTAGATATGGTTTAGTTGAAGCTGTGTCAGAATGACCTACCATAGTTGCAATATCGTATTCAGATATTCCCATTTTTCTTAATACACTAATATAAAAATGTCTAGGTAGGTGAAGTAAATCATTTGGTATGGGAATACCACTAGCCTTAAAAAGCCTTTTTACAGTTTCCCTAAAGGTGCTTCTATCTAATTGACCACCTTCATTATTGCACAGTATATATTTACTACTTAGTCCTTGCTCAAGGTTTCTTTGTTTTATTTGCAATAGTATTGTTAGAGCATTATCATTTAAACCTATAATTCTATTTGAAGCTTTTGTTTTCGGTGTTCCGCTTGTAAAGCTTCTTTTACCTGTCGTAAAATCTTTTTGATATGAATAAGTACTGTCTATTACAATTTCTCTTTTGTCAAAATAAATTTCTTCCCATCTTAAGTCAAGTAGTTCACCTACTCTCATTCCTGTATAAGCAAGTAATAGATAGCATAAATTAGTTCTACCTTGTTTTTTATTATTCCAAAGGTCTTGACTGGTTTCATAGAGCTTGTTTATTTCAGCTTTTGTAAATGGTTTAATTTCTTTAGGTGGCTTTATGTTTTTGGGTGCTTTATATATTTGTTCATAAAGTGGTTTTTTAATCCATTCCCTTGAATAAGCATATTTTAAAAGTGCAACAATTAAACCATATAAATGTTTGTAAACCTCCGAATGACTATAATTATCTATTAATAATTTATTACTTAAAAACTGATTTATAGTATCTGATTTTAAATCTTTTAATGGTGTATTTCCCAGTTCTGAATTTTCTAAATGAGTTCTAAAGACTTGGTTTTCCCTATCAACTGTGGAACTTTTAAGAATATTCAACTTAACTTTTTCTATTCGGTTAACAAAATAACTTTCATTATATATTATTTTTAAAGTTAAAAATGGGTTATTAGAGCTACTATCACCATATAAAGCCTTTTGTATACTAAGCCATTCTAAACCGTCATTTTTTGTATTTACAATTTTTGTTAAGTCATTTTGACCTAGTTGTTCAGCTTGACTTTTTTCTAATTGCCAAATTGCTTGATATTTACCTTTTTTTATTTTTCTTAAAGTTCCATTCTTTGAAGCCATTAATATACCTCCTTTGATACCTCAAAGAATATAAGCCATATAAAAATATATAGCTTATATTTTTTTGTTTGTCAAGGTTTTTAGTGTTATTTTGTATTAAATAGCTCCAATTTTAATTATATTTGTTGCTTTCTATGTAATTTTCAAGGTCTTCTCTAGTACATTTTTTACCACCCATATTTACTGTTGGTAGTTGGTCTAAAATCTTATAAGCGGTGTTTTGACCTACTCCACATAGTATTTTTATATCATTGGCAGACAGTAAAATTTTATCATCTAAATTATTTGAATTTTTCATAATTAATTCTCCTTTTATTCCTTTAAGTCTTCTATAATTATTATAGGTGCTTTTGTTTCGATGTTTGCATCGTTTTCGCCTAACAGTTCTACTATTGTGTTAAATGCTTTAGTATTACCTTTTAGAGCCTGTTTAATTTGTGCTAGTACTAAAGCCATTGGATAACTATATTCCTTTACATTGAACTTTTGAAGCTCTGTTTTAATTTGTTCATTTACTGGTAGGGATAGTATTATTTCAGCAACTTCTTTTAATTTTCTTCTTTCTGCTTGTTTTCTATTGCTTGCTTCAGCTCCTTTTCTTTGTATCTCTTTGCGTTCCTTTTGTGGTCTTTTGTTTAAAGGTATCAAATTTTCATTATTCATAACATCAGCTCCCTTTGACTTTATTTTTATATATAATATAATAATTATATATAATTAAAAGTTTTATTTTTCATATTAGTATTTCAAAATTTTTACAGAAAGATAAAACACTTGGTTTTATGCGGTTTACATAACAAAAATCTATTTTTATATGTTTAATAAAAGTATAGTATTACTATCCTTTTTCTAAATAAATATCCAGAGCTTTTTTCATTTCTCTTGAAATGTTATCAATATCAGATTTTAAAATAAATTTAATGTCATTACTGCGTTTATACCATTTTAGCCAACTATCAAAGTCGCCGTTTAGTATTTTGTTGTATAAACCTTTGGCAATATTTCTTGTAAAAATATTGTCATTATACCGCCTTACAAATTCACTAAAATTTCTTGTTTGTGTAGAACACCCTTGTTGATTTTCTTTTTCCCAAAGGTTATATATATCATTTATGGTTTGAGTTTCAACATTTTCTATACTGTTTGGTAAACTATCTATATAGCCTTGTAAACGGTCTATAATGCTTTTAATATCATTACTGCGTATATTTTTAAATCTAAATTCAAATCTGCAATAGGGGTGCTTATTATTGCTTTCAAGAGCTTTATCATATATTTGAAATTCAAAATTTGTTTTTTTAATAGTTAAAGCTCTTTTTTTTCTTGTGTTTGCGTCTTGTGTATCCATAACATTTTTGGTTTTTGTAATATCTGAAAGCAAACTTATAATGTAAAGTCCGTATTTATATATATCATCATATTTTAGCTTTGAATCAAAAGCAAAATCAACTCTATTTATAACCCAGTCACTTATACCTAAATCAGTTTGGATTTCCTTTATAGCTTCTAAAAATTCTGAAAGGGTAGATATTTCCTTATTGTAGAGCTTGTTTGCATTAATAGGGAATAAATAACCTTTTGTACAAGGTCTTGCGTTATGTTTAATAATATAAGGTTTATTATTAATTATATTTAGGTTTATATTATCCAAATATATGTTGCAAGATAGCATTTGTGCGGTATGGATTATCACACGAAAATTGAATGTTGTTTTATTATGTTTCATAAATCAGCCCCTTTATTTAATTCTTTGTTATTCTTTAAATAAAGTCTTATATGTTTTGATGTTTCAAAAGCTTTTATAGCTCTGTTTTCCTGTGATTTCACAAAGTGTTCAGCTTCTTTAATGTCACTTATTAAATAATATCCGTTTTCGGTGTCTGAAGATATAAAGTTTTCTATACCGTCTTCTTCTCTCCAATTAATACGGAACTTTCGAATTTCAGCTTGTAAGTATCTTATACTATCCTTAGAAGTAGAACGACCTAAGCAAGCTAACAAGTCTTTAGCTTTGATACCGTTTTTAGCTCCAATATTTCCGTTGGATTTTAATGTATCAGCAATATAGTTTTTCATTTAATCAATTCCTCTCATTTGATATATATAATTTAAAAATCAGTAGCTTTATTACTTTAAATGATTTTATTTATTTGCGAATTAATTTATTTTTTCGCTGTGGCTATTATATCAACAATATGTATAAATGTCTACTTAAAAAAAATCTATACCACTATAATGGTATAGACGGATTGAACATATTAAGACAGTAATAATATAAAAAATTATGCAATAAGTAGAATATTTAAAAATTATATTGTGCAAAATGTATATTGTGAATTTTATTGATATTGGTGAAAATATGCTGTTAGCTACATATTATATCTATTGTAAATGCAAATAAAAAGAAATATAATGTGTAATCTTGATAACAATATGTAAAACTTTGTGTATATTTCGATTTTTTTAATTTGGTGTTACTTCAAATGTTTTAAATAGAGGATTTGTTTTTAGATTTTGTTCAAATTTTACAAAATTTTTATACTACATAAAAGTTTTATAAAAACTTGATAAAACTTTGATTTTACAAAAAAATATTCTTAGATTGGTGCTTAAGGGATTTGTGGATTTAAAATTCTTATTGACGGTTTGTAAAATGTGTGTGTATGCTTAATAATGATTAATTGATATAAATTCAAATGATTTATCATATAGCGTATATTCTTTGGGTATTGATAAATTTGTTTAAAAGTGTCATAAAAGTGTCATAAAAGTGTCATAAAATTTAAAAATATTACTGAACACCGCATAAATACAAGTATTTTAAAAATTAGTTTTCGGGTTCGAATCCCGAGTGGCTCACTATAAATTGGACTGCTTAAATGGTTATTATTTAAGCAGTTTTTTTTATTTATATATTATATTTTTGGGTATATGTACTTGAAAATATGAGAACCTTATGTTAATATAAATTTAAAATGGTTCTAAGTAAGTTAAAAGGTAATAATATGAGTTATATTAAAAGATTTACTGATTATATTAAAAATATTTGTATTCCGAGAAACTGTGTTAAGTGTGGGAGATTAATTCCTTACAACAAAAAGAGTAAGTGGTATTGTGACAAGTGCAGTCCTTTTGAGTATGTAACAAAATATAATATTGTTTGTGAAAAATGTGGCAAGCCTATTAACAGTATTGGGAAATGTCAGCTTTGTAATGATAATATGACTTGTTTTGACAGAGGTTATGTTGTGTATCTTTATGAGGGAAATGTAAGGGATAATATAATTAAATTTAAGTTTAAAAACTTATACAGTCTTGCAGAATTTTTTGCTGAGGATATGTACAAATATGCTTTAGATAATATAGAAGAAAAATATGATATTATTACCTGTGTTCCATTGCACAGAAAAGCACAAAGAATAAGAGGTTATAATCAATCGGAGCTTATAGCTAAGAAATTAGCAAAATTTATGGGTTATAAATATAATAGAACTCTTAAAAAGGTTATAAACACCAAGAAACAAAGCTCTTTAAATGCAAAAGAAAGAACTAAAAATATTAAAAATGCTTTTAAATGCTGCTATGATGTTAAGGGGAAGAATATACTTTTAATTGATGATGTTATGACTACAGGAAGTACCTTAAATGAATGTAGTCGTATTTTAAAAAATGCCGGTGCCAGTAGAGTTGATGTATTTTCTGTTGCTTCACCTTTAATGTAGTTTTAGAAAGGGAATTTTATGAAAAAATTATTTGTTTTATTAATTATGATTATTTTATGTTTTAGTAGTTATGTTCTTGCAAGTGATGAAAATGCAGTTGATTATCATAATAATATTACAATTAATGGATATTATAGTAATAGTTTACAGGAAAACGATATTATTAACATAAATGGTAATACATATATTTTTGCAAACTTTACTTGTGCAGAATTATTAGGTGTAGAAGTAAAAAGACAAGGAGATAAAATTAGCTTTACAAGGGTTGATAAAGAAATAAATATGTATTTAGGTAGTGATAAGTTTGTTGCAGGAAATGAAGTGTTAAAAATGAATTGCAAGGTAATTGAAATTGACAACAAAGCTTATGTGCCTCTTAAAAATTTAGCTGTATCATTAGGTTATAAAGTAGAGTGGAATGGAGATACAAAAATTATAAATATTGATACAAATGGAGTTATAGCCGGCAGAGGATTTGTTATTATTCCTTTATTACAAATAAGCAATTTAAGTATTGATTATGATAAAGTATACGAAGATAATTATTGTGAGAAATATAGATATTTATTTGAAAAGATGTTTTCAAAAGGCTATGATATAGAAAGCGAGGATAAGCTATTTGTAGAACGATTTGATAATGAAGGAAAATCAGGAACATATAAATATGTTTATACCAAAACAAAAATCAGATATAAGGATTTTGAAAATAATGATAAATTTTTTGAATTACCAAATAATAAATCTATAGAGAAAAATATAGAAGATAATATAATGGAAATATTTGAAGAATATTATAAAGATAAGTATTTTAATGATATTAATTGTAAAATTAGATTTTATTTTGTGGGAAATGAAGTATATACTTCAGATAAATCAAAAAACGCCTATAAAAATTATGTGACACATTTATCTGATGTAAATTATGCAGTAGATATTTCTAATATTAATTTAGGTGATGTATTTAAGGTATATCCAATAAACTGTGATATAAATATATATTTAGAAAATAATGACAAAGATATTGAAGAAATAGTATCAAACATTTTATCTGATACAAATAATAGTGCAAATATAATATATAGTGTTTATTCTGATAATGAAAATCAATATGACTATAGAAAAAGATATGTTGGAGGAAAACTTTATAATGAAAATTTGGATAGAATTTATTATAATGACCCTCTTTATGATATTTATGAAAATTCAATTTATAAATGTGAAAAAGTCATATAAACAGTTTTTTAATAAAAGTATAAATAAAGATAAAACCTTGACATTAAAAACTATTTGTGATATGATTTTTTTAAGCTTAATTGCAAGGATAAAGGACTAAGCCTATATAGTCGGATAATTCAGAGATATAATCATTTGGTGAGAGATTATTTTATCTTATATGGGAAACTACACCTTTTGAGCAAGTGGACTACTCCCCCTTAAAGGAGTAAAGAGGCAGATTTTTTTAATCTGTAAATTAAGGTGGTAACACGGGTATTCTCGTCCTTTGGGCAGGTACTCGTTATTTTTTTATAAAGGAGATTTATTAATGACAGTTTTTGAAGAATTAAAAGCAAGAGGTTTACTTGCACAGCTTACTGATGAGGAAGAAATTAAAGAGCTTATTAATGCAGGAAAAGCTACTTTTTATATTGGCTTTGACCCTACGGCAGATAGTTTGCATGTAGGACATTTTATGGCACTTTGCCTTATGAAAAGACTTCAAATGGCAGGCAACAAGCCTATAGCACTTATTGGCGGCGGTACTGCTATGGTTGGTGACCCATCAGGAAGAAGTGATATGCGTCAGATGATGACAAGAGAAACTATTGAGCATAACTGTAACTGTTTTAAAGAACAGATGTCAAAATTTATTGATTTTTCTGAGGGCAAAGCTCTTATGGTTAATAATGCAGATTGGCTTTTAGGTCTTAATTATATTGAGCTTTTAAGAGATGTTGGAGCTTGTTTTAGTGTAAACAGAATGTTAACTGCTGAATGTTACAAGCAGAGAATGGAAAAGGGTTTATCTTTCCTTGAATTTAATTATATGATTATGCAAAGTTATGATTTTTATGAACTTTTCCAGAAATATGGCTGTAATATGCAGTTTGGCGGAGATGACCAGTGGAGCAATATGCTTGGTGGTACAGAGCTTATAAGAAGAAAGCTTGGTAAAGATGCCTATGCTATGACTATTACTTTACTTCTTAATTCAGAGGGTAAGAAAATGGGTAAAACTCAATCAGGTGCAGTATGGCTTGACCCTAATAAGACTTCACCTTTTGAATTTTATCAGTATTGGAGAAATGTTGCTGATGCCGATGTATTAAAGTGTCTTAGAATGTTAACATTCCTTCCTCTTGAACAGATTGATGAAATGGACAAATGGGAGGGTAGTCAGCTTAATAAGGCTAAGGAAATTTTGGCTTACGAGCTTACTAACCTTGTTCATGGTGAAGAAGAAGCTAAAAAGGCTGAAGCTGCTGCTAAGAGCTTATTTGGTGGTGGTCCTGTTGCAGGCTCTGTTCCTACTACTGAAATTAGTAGGGAAGAATATGGCGAGGGTTTACAGATAATTGAACTTCTTGAAAAGTGTAAGCTTATTCCGTCAAGAGGTGAGGGCAGAAGACTTATTCAGCAAGGTGGCGTAAAGGTTAAGGGTGAAAAGGTAACTGATATTTCTACAGTTATTACTCCTGATATGTTTGATGAAGACGGAACTATTATGGTTCAGAAAGGTAAAAAGGTTCATCATCAGGTTAAGCTTGTATAATTTGTAATTTATATTGCAATTTAGTCATATTTTTGATATTATTAAATAAATGTATTGTTAAGTAAATTTATTTGAAACAGAGGTGCTGTTTATGGAAAATTTAAAGGTCGTTATTTTGGCTGCCGGTCAGGGTACAAGAATGAAATCTGATGTGCCTAAGGTTTTGCACAGAGTTTTAGACAAGACTATGGTTGGATATGTTATTGAGGCTTCAAAAGAGGCCGGTGCTGATGAAATCTGTACTATTGTAGGTCATCAGTCAGCTATGGTTAAAAATACTATTAAGGATATGTATGACGGCATTACCTTTGCTGTTCAAAAAGAGCAGCTTGGTACCGGTCACGCAGTTATGCAGGCAGGAGATTTTATAAAGAGTGGAAATATTTTAGTTCTTTGTGGTGATACTCCTCTTATTACTGCTGATACTATTAAGAAATTATGTGATATTCACGAGGAAAATAATAATAGCGTAACTGTAGTTTCTATGGTTGTGGATAATCCTACAGGCTATGGCAGAATTGTAAGAGAAAATGACAAATTTTCAAAGATTGTTGAGCAAAAAGATGCTAATGCAGAAGAACAGGCTATTAAAGAGGTAAATACAGGTGTTTATATCTTTAAGGCAGAGTCACTTAATAAGGCCTTTGAAAGCCTTTCAAACAATAATTCTCAAGGTGAATATTATCTTACTGATACTCTTGAAATTATTAAAAATTCAGGTGAAAATGTTGGTGTAATGGTAGCAGAAGACCCAGAGGAATTTATGGGGGTTAATTCAAAGCTCCATTTAGCACAGGCTATTAAGGCTATGAAAAATAGAATTAACACAAAGCTTATGATAGAGGGTGTTACAATTACTGACCCTGATAATACATACATTGGAAAAGATGTTAAAATCCAAAGGGATACTATTATTTATCCTGGCTGTATGTTAGAGGGCAAAACTGTAATTGGAAAAAGCTGTATTATAGGACCTAATACAAGAATGACATCTGCTGTTGTAGATGATTGTGTTACTATTCAGTCAAGTGTTCTTATGGATTGTAAGGTTAAGAGCTTTACTACAGTTGGACCTTTTGCTTATATCAGACCTAATTCTGTTATTGGCGAACATGTTAGAATTGGTGATTTTGTTGAAGTTAAAAATTCTAATATTGATGACGGCACTAAGGTTAGCCACTTAACTTATGTTGGGGATTCTGATGTTGGTAAGTGTGTAAACTTTGGCTGTGGTACTGTTACTGTTAATTATGACGGCAAGAGTAAAAACAGATGTAAAATTGGTGACGGAGCATTTATCGGCTGCAATACAAACCTTGTTGCACCTGTTGAAATTGCCGAAAGAGCTTACACTGCAGCAGGCTCAACTATTACAAGAAATGTTCCTGAGGATAGCCTTGCTATTGCAAGAGTAAGACAGGAAAATAAAGACGGTTGGAGAAAAAAGGTTAATAAGTAATCATATACAAAAAAGGCTCAATTTGAGCCTTTTTTGTTTGGGGACTTTGTCCCATACGCACTAACTTAATAAAATTGCAACATTTGCTGCCTGTTGTTTTTTCGT
>JBJFFW010000304.1:0-9836 GCA_051892075.1 Lachnospirales bacterium | reverse complement strand
ATATCTCTTCCGCTTCCCTTATCGTCTTCGGCACGAATTTTAGCACCTCTTACATTACCATAAGTAGTATATACTGTTCTTTCTGTCCAACCTGTAGAACCGCCTGTATATTGATAATCACTGGAAGTGTATGGATATCCGTAAGGACCCATTTGTGAAACTAAAAAACCAACATAGGCTGTTCCATCATGAGGATGTGCCGCATAATGACCTCTAAAGCTAAAGGTCAAACCATTTACATCATATCTATCTTTAATAGACTCATTATTAATACCAAATGTAACTTCTGCATATTTTTCATCATCTGTAGGTCTTATATACCAACCGTAGTCACCTTCAACCTCACAGTCATCTTTAAATTTGTAGCTTTTATATACATCTCTTGTATTACTGTTATTTGTGTAAATTCTAGGGAAGTATACTCTCTGATTACTTTTATATGTAGTTTCACTCATAAGAGCTGAAACTACATTATCAGCATCAACCTCTACATCTAAATTTATATCATCTTCACTTTCTTCATTATCTGTTGCAGATGGATAAAGAAGAACCTTTGTTTGTGATACATCTCCTATTTCACAGCTTACAGGAGTATCAATATAAATATCAAAATCAGATTCTTCTGTAATATATTCTGTGTTTACAGGAATATCAACTGTTCTTTCAGTAACACCAAATGGAAATACTACTTCTGCCGATACAGGTGAAAAATCTCTGCCTGACATAGCAGTACCACTTTTACTTTTAAGCATTACAGATACAAGGTCATTTATTCCACCCTCTCTTGTGAGAGTAACTGTGGCATAATCCTTACCTGTATCAGGTGTAACCATAGTAGAGGCAAAAGATATTTTAGCCTTAACCTTTTCTTCATCGTCTAATATTTTACAAACAGCAGTTGAATATGCACTTACTGTAAATTCTCCCTCTGGGTCACCTATAGTAATATTAAATACTCTGTCGCTGTCGCTTTCATCGTTATCTATTGGTACAATTTCAATATATTTTTCACTTTCGCCACTTTCAAATTCAACCTTTAATTTGGCTGAAACCATAGCATCTGAAATTGTATCGGCAACATCCTGATAAGCCTGAAGTTCAGCAAACTGGTCTACTATATCAACTGATGCCTTTTGTTTTGTTCTGTCTGATACAATACCTGTAAATGCCTGTCTTGCACCTGCAAGGGTATTTATATCGTACTCATCTGATGTATTTTCATCAGTAATATCTTCAGTTTCAGATTCTACCTCAGTATTTTCAACTATTTCAGCTTCAATAACTTCTACGCTTTCTGCTGCCTTAATATAGTCATTATTATCCTCGCCTTTTAAAGCCTTATTTACTGCTACAGCCTCATTTACGCCCTCAGCAGCAGCTACAGCTATAGCACTTCCTGAAATAGTTCCGTCTTCGATTTCCTTTGCAAGTTCTTCATTATCTCCCACTTCAAATTCTGTATAATCCTCTCCCTCAATCATTTCAATAACTGAAAGAGCATCTTTATCACTACTTGCTTCATTAAAAAATCCGCCATTATAGAGATAAACCTTGTAATCCTTGCCATATTTTGCTGTATAATCAGCCATTTTAACTAAAACAGAGGCATCTTTTGATATATCTCCTCCTCTGCCTATTTTTACAAGGTAATGACCATCAGAATTTTCATTCATTTCAACTTCTGATGATGAAAGATAAAAAAGATTACCGCTTTTCACTTCATCTTCAATATCAATTTCCGGCACATAAATAAAGTTATTTTCTGCCGCAAAAACAACATTTGGAATTGAAATTACAAATGCCAATATAAATGCTAAAAATCTCTTAAATTTCTTGCTCATCTAGTAACCTCCTCGCAATTTTAAATTTGATTTTTAACTAAGTTATAAAATATCCCCTCCCTATCTATTAAATCCTTGTATTCTCCCTGTTCTGCAATTTTTCCCTTGTCAAAAACAAGTATATTATCACACTTTCTTATTGTAGAGAGCCTGTGTGCCACAATAACAGCAGTTGTGTTTGTACTTTCAATATATTTTGTAATAATTGACTGTGTTAAGTTATCTAAGGCATTTGTGGCTTCATCAAGAATAAGAAGCGATGGTTTATTAATTATGGCTCTGGCAAGAAGAATTCTCTGTTTTTGTCCTCCTGATATTGTTAAATTATCATCACTTACAAAGGTGTGAAGTCCCATTGGCATTTTTTCAATATCACTTTTAAGTCCTACAGCTTCAACTGCTTTTATTACCTCATCATAGGTTGCATTTGGATAGGTAAGAGTAATATTTGAAAAAATATCTGCCGGAATAAGTTTTGAGGACTGTAAAACTACACCTATTTTCTTTCTGTAGCTTGAAAGATTTATTTCATTTAAGTCAATATTATCTATAAAAATTCTTCCTTTTTCAGGCTTGTAAAAACCAAGTAAAAGTTTTAAAAGAGTTGATTTTCCACAACCGCTTTTGCCTGTTATTCCAATTTTTTGTCCTTTTTTAATATTAAAACTTATATTTTCAAGAACATAACCTGAACTATCACCATATTTAAAATATACATTTGAAAATTCTATATTACCTTTAAATTTCTCAATATCCCTTTTATTTTCTCTGTCCTCTGTTTCAGCCATAAAAAATTCCTTCATCTGATTATAGCTTGAATTAAAAGATGCAAAAGAATTCATTACATTTCCAATTCCTCCAACAGAACCTATAAACAAACCATAAAGGGACATAAAAGTTATAAAACCTGCCGCTGTAGTATCTTTAGAAATGCCTGTTATGTATATAAAAAGTGTAAAACCAGAAATAACAAAAGCATAAATTCCTTTAAAATATTTACTGAAAACAGGCTTTTTTGCCGCTTTTAAACTCTCAGCATAAAACTTACTCCACCTGTTAAACATAACAGATGAGGCATTATTAAGCTTTACATTTTCCATACCGTCAAAAAGCTCATATACAAAGCCCGACATATCATTAGCTTTTTTATTAAAATTACTTTCTTGATTTTTAATTAATATACCATTTACCAAAGTAAGTATTATTACAGTGAAAAAAGCAATATAAACATATCCCATAAATTCCTTTGCGTAAAAATATATTTCAAAAGCATATACTATTGATAAAACAAAGGAAAGTAAAGAAGCTATCATTTCTCCCGAAAAAATATCTGATATATCCGTTATTTTAATAAGGCTGTTACTTAAACTTCCTGCCTTTTGTTTTGTAAAAAAACTTGCTTTTAATTTTAAAAGCCTTGTAATAACAGCACCCTGTAAATTTGCCTCAACAGATAATGGAATATTTGATGTAATAATTCCCTTTACAACCTGTATAACAAAAGATATTATAATTACTCCAAATAAAAGAGAGGCTATTGGTAAAATATCACTGCCTGTACCAGAAGGAATAAGATTATTAAAAATATAAAACTGTGCAACAGGCATAACTGTTGAGAAAAGAACTGCTGCAAGCATAATAACAAAGGCAGCTATATACTCCTTTATTGTTATGCACCTAATCATATATTTTATTAAATCTAATCTTGAAATACTACTTTTATTAAAACATTTGTAAAAGCATATTGCATCTTTATCAATATCTTTAGCTATGTTCTCTGTAATATAAATTTTTTGATTACCTTTATAATAAAAACATCTTCCTCTTAAATTAGGAATTATTGCAATATAGCTATCATTATATTTGGCAATAATAGGCAACATATTATTTTTATACCATTTTTTATTAAGTCTTACAAATCTATAGTTAATATTAAATTTATCACATATTTTATCAAGATTATTTTCATTGTAACCAAAATTATTATTAATACCAAAATATTTAAGTATTATATCTAACTGATTATGATTTTTATTTCCGTCAAATCCGGCTATATTATTATAGGCTGATTGTATATTTTTGTAATATTTCTCTCTAAGATTATTAAGTTCATTATCAATCAATACAATCACTCTCCTATATTGGAAACCAAATTATAATATAATCCCTTTTTATCTGTAAGTGTTTTATGATTTCCTCTTTCAATAATTTCTCCATTGTCAAATACAAGAATTTCATCACAATTTCTTATGGCACTTAATCTGTGAGAAATAATTATAAGAGTAATTCCAAGATTATTTATATTTTCCATAACCATTTTTTCGGTTTCACTGTCAAGGGCACTTGTAGCCTCATCAAGAATAAGTATTTCAGGCTTTCTTACAATAGCTCTTGCAATTTCAAGTCTTTGCATTTGACCTCCCGAAAAATTTTTGCCGTTTTCAGTTATTTTTTCATAATAGGCATCTTTTCTCATTACAATATCATTATGTATACAAGCCTTTTTGCAGGCAAATACAACCTCATCATAAGAAATATCCCTATCCCACATTGTAATATTATCAAAAACAGTTCCTTCATAGAGTTTAGGAAATTGGCTTACAATAGCAATTTTAGAATAAAAATATTCTCTTTTTAATTCACTTTTTTTTGCCAAACCATAATAAATATTTCCCTCATTTTCACTATAAAGTCCTGCAATAATCTTTGCAGCAGTTGATTTTCCACTTCCACTTCCACCTGCAAAGGCAATGGTTTTACCTTTTTCGAGATTAAAATTAAAATCTTTTAAAACATAATCTCCTGAACTGCCATATCTAAAATATACATCTTCACCTTTAATACTTCCGTCTATATATTTTGTTTGTTTTTCATTATCTCCAAGGAAAATATTTTCTTCTTTGTATTTCATAGTATCGTCAGTTCTTTCAACAATACTTTTAAGATTAAATATAGCACCTATTGAATTTATAAAAGAGCCTATAGGAGTTAAAAATGCAGAAACCATACCCATAGTACCAACAGCCGTACCTACGGAAAATTCACCCATAAGTATTTCATAAACACCAACAATAAGTACAGCTCCACTTGTAAAGAGATTAATAAAATAAAATAAAGCATTTGAATAAGCCTTAATTTTATTTGATTTTTCCCTGCTTTCCAAATTCAAAGCAAAAGTTCCGCAAAGCCTTGAAAACATAGATTTTTCACAAGAACAAGACTTTATTGTTTCAATCATATCAAGACTTGAAGCAATAAGGCTTTGATATATACCTGTGTTTTTTCTTTCAAGAGCCGATAAGGACATCATTTTTTCAGATACATAAACAGTAACTATAAAATTTAATACAATAGCTATAATTCCAATTATTGCAATATAAATATTAAATACAAATACCTCTATAGTGTATATAATTATAAGAACTATTTGAAAAAATATAGGTGTTATATAACTTATAACAAGCTTTGAAATTTCAAAACTTCCAATTTGTCTGTTTACAAGTTCACCCGGTGTTCTCTGATTAAAAAACACAATGGGTAATCTTAATATTTTTTCCATAAATCCAAGACTTAAATTTATATTTATATACTTTTCAACATTATAGCTGAGTTTTTCGGCTAAAGAAGCTGTACCAAAAGATACCAATATAGTAATAATCATTGAGCCAACCAAAATAGCAAAGTTATCTATATTATGGTTTAAAATAATATCATCAATATAAACCGAATTAAAAAATGGCAGCAGCATACTTAAACCCGTTACTATCGTTATTAAAAAAGAAATAAAGAATATATTTAAAATAAAAGGCTTTATACAACCTAAAGAAAATCCAATATATGAATTTTTGCCTCTTTCAGCAACAAAATCCTCTGATTTTTCAAAAGTTAATACAACTCCCGTAAAACTATTGCTAAATTCTTCTTTACTTACTTTGTATTTTCCAAGAGCAGGGTCATTAATATAAAAATAATTCTTACTATATCCGCAAAGGACTACAAAATGACCCATATTCCAATGAATTATAGCAGGTAAAGAAATAGCTTTTATGCTATTTTCATCAACTCTATATCCTTTACAAATAAGGCCGTTTTTTATTGCAGCCTTTTTTATTCCCTTTGCACTTACACCATCTCTTGACACATCACAATCTTCTCTAAGTTCTTCAAGAGGCACACTCATTTTGCCAAAATATCTTAAAATCATAGCAAGGCAGGCAGCACCACACTCCACATTTTCCATTTGAAGTACAAGAGGCACACTAACTTTTTTCATTAGCTCCCACCTCCTAAAATCCATTTAGCAGGAGAAGTCTCAGACACAACAATAGAACTGTTACACAAAGTACCTGTTTCCACATTAATATTACCACTGCTTTTTTGTGACCAACTAAGACCACTTGATGTTTTTTCATCAGAAAGCAAATT
This sequence comes from Lachnospirales bacterium, assembly GCA_051892075.1. Lineage (GTDB taxonomy): Bacteria > Bacillota > Clostridia > Lachnospirales > CAG-274 > HGM11788. The sequence continues at coordinate 3,570 of JBJFFW010000304.1, read as the reverse complement.
AATATATACTACTATATATGTTTCATTTTCATCAATAAGATTTGGAATATTGTAAACATCTAAATATTTTTTAGCATTACTTTTTGTAATAATTAAATTGCCTATATCTGCCACATATCCATTTATGTATCCAAACTTTTCCCTTGGTGCATAATTTGGAGAAATCTGCACTGCACAACCTTTAGATATATTATTTTTCTGGCTTGTAGGCAAAAATGCCATTATCTGCCTTTCATTATCTACACTCTGCCTTCCTGCAACTGTAATTATTACACTTCCCTTTTCAACATAGTCCCCCTCTTTTGAAACTGTAAGAACAGTACCATTAGTTTTTGATACAATTACAGATGAAAAATAATAATCCTCTTTTAATTTTTCAATAGTATTTTTATCAGCATTACTATTAACTGCATTATTTATTTTCTCTAAAATTTCCTCATCAGGTACAATAGCAACCACATCTCCGACTTTAATATCCTCTCCCGTTTCAACTGTAATATCAGAAATCATACCAGCCTTTGAAGATGTTATATTTTCAATACCATAAGGAGGATAAATAACTCCGTCTACATTTACAGTATTTAATACCTTTCCAAACACAAACCAAACTATAGCAAATAACAACCCTAAAACACACAAAAAAATACATAAAAAGGTTGAAATAGAGGTTTTTGTAATTTGTCTGTCAACAGAAAACTGCTCCTTATAACTATCCACAGCTTCTTTTCTAAATAATTTATCCATTTATAAAACCCCCAATCAGTTTTTAGCTGAAATGGTATGCAATATAACATCATCTGCCAAAATTTCCACATAACTTAAATTTTCAGCATCTAAAGCTCCATTACTATCGAATTTAAAATTTTCCAATTCTCCCTTATAACCATTTTCCCTTAAAATCTTAGCTATTTTCTTAGGATTATCAGTATTATAATTTATAGCTGTATCAACTATCATTTTAAAAGTGTTGTAACCATGAATTTCCCAAGTATCAATATATCCCTCAGTAAAAACCTCTGATTTAGAAATATTTATATAAAAACTGTCAACTATATATGTATTGTTAAAATAAGCTCTGTTATTTTGTAATTCATCATCATTATCAAGAGTTGAATCACTTATAACATATATATTTGGAAACTCATTTTTGATTTTATAAAACATACTAAAGGCTTCAACCCTACTATAAGGAATAAAAACAACTCCCTCTACACCAAGGGTTCTCCATCTTTCAGAAACATTCTTAAAATCCGATGCTAAACTGTTGGCTTTTACAAAATCAACTACACAAACATCATTTTCACTACTATTTAGAGAACAAAAATTTTTAATTTCTTCCCTGCTTATTTTATCATTAGAATAACAAACTGCCCACTTTTTTGCAGGTAAATTTTTAGAAACATACTCCATAACATACCCAATATCCCTATTGGTATAATTAAGAGAAAAAACCTTCTCATATTCATCATTAAAAGTTGAGTCATACATCCAATGAGGGCAAACAAGTATTTTATCCTCTTTATCAGTTTGATAGGCTTGATTTTCACTTATTTCAGCAGAAGAAGATGAAATAATAGCTGTTATACTACTGTCTTTTACAAGCTGAGATGTTATTTTATCAGCCAGTTCATAATCATTTTTATCATCATAAAATTCACATTTTATTTCAAAACCACTGTCTTTATATTCCTCACAGGCATCTTCATAAGCTTTTTTTATACCGTCTTTAAAATATTTTGTATACTCATCGGGAGAGCCTGTAACTGCAATAGAAATTATTTTTTTATCTAAATTTCTACTGCATCCGCATAAAACTATAGCAATCAAAATTATTAGAAATCCACATTTTTTTATCATAAGTTCATCTCTCTTTTTGCATTACAATACAAATCATAATCCATTAATCACAAAACTATACACTACATAACTATTGTACCATATCTTAAATCAAAAATCCAGTATTTTACACAAATAAAATAAATAATTTTTGTGTAAAAATCCTATATTTTTATAAGAAATATATGTTGATTTTAGTAAATTTATATGATATATTAATATTAAGAATAAGTCTTAATATTAGCAGAGTAAGACTTAAATTTTAAATTAAAATAAAACAAGGAGGAACATTATGAGTAAACATTTATCACCGGAAATCAGAGTACCTATTGAAAAAGACAATGTATCTATTAAAAGACAGGAGGATATTTGTATTAAGTGCGGTCAATGCAAAAATATCTGCAAAGATTACATATCAGTTTTAGGTCATTATGACCTTGAAAAAACTAATGACACAGCAATATGTATTAACTGTGGTCAATGTGCAAATGTCTGTCCCGTTAGTTCAATTACTGAACAATATGAATTTGGTGAGGTTGCCCTTGCTGCAGAGGATAAGGATAAAGTATTAATAGTAAGTACATCACCTTCTGTAAGAGCAGCTCTTGGTGAGGAATTTGGCTTACCTGACGGAAGCTTTGTTCAAGGCAAAATGGTTGCACTTTTAAGAAAGCTTGGTGCAAAATATGTTCTTGATACAAATTTTGCAGCGGACCTTACAATAGTTGAAGAAGCAAGCGAACTTATTGAAAGAATTACAAAAGGCAGAGGTCCTTTACCTCAGTTTACAAGCTGTTGTCCTGCTTGGGTAAAGTTTGCTGAAACATATTATCCTGAAATCTTGCCTAATATTTCAAGTGCAAAAAGTCCAATAGGTATGCAAGGACCTACAATTAAGACTTATTTTGCAAAGAAAATGGGAATTGACCCAGAGAAAATTGTAAATGTTGCTTTGACACCTTGCACAGCTAAAAAATACGAAATAAGACGAGAAGAAATGAAAGATGCCTCTGAATATTTAGGTGTTGAAAATATGAGGGATATGGATTATGTAATTACTACCAGAGAGCTTGCAATGTGGGCAAAGGCTAAGAAAATTGATTTTAACAGCCTTGAAGATTCTGAATATGATAAATTTATGGGACAGGCAAGTGGTGCCGGTGTTATATTTGGAAACACAGGCGGTGTTATGGAGGCAGCTTTAAGAACAGCATACGAATATATTACAAAAGAAGATGCTCCTGAAGTTTTATTTGAACTAAAGCCTGTAAGAGGTATGGAGGATATTAAAGAAGCAAGCCTTAACATTGGAGGTTTGGAAGTTAATGTTTGTGTAGTTTATGGCACAGCTAATGCAAGAAAAGTAATTGATATGATTAAAAATGGCGAAAAGAATTATCACTTTGTTGAGGTTATGACCTGTCCAGGTGGTTGTATTGGTGGCGGCGGTCAGCCAAAGGATAAGGAATATAAAGGAAATGCACTTTTAGAAAGCAGAATTGACAGCCTTTATAAACAGGATACTAAGCTTTCATTAAGAAAGAGCCATAAAAACGAAGAAATAATAGAATTATATAATACTTTCTATGACCACCCACTTAGTGAACTTGCAGAAAAAATGCTCCATACAATTTATTTTGACAGAAGTGGGGACCTTGGAGAATAATTAAACTAAAAGAAGTTTAATTATTCTAAAAAAGTCTATTATACAAAAAATAAAGTGAAAATTTAATT
>JBJFFW010000303.1:0-2209 GCA_051892075.1 Lachnospirales bacterium | reverse complement strand
AGAAGAATACTGCGATAATTGCAAGTAAAATAATAAGTACACTAATATTCTTAGCTGTTAAGAACTTATCACCTTCATGGTAACCCATATCATTGTTACCGAAGCAATCTTCATACTTGAAGCCAGATAAATCTTCACAAATCTTCTTAACTTCAGGCTTAACATCTTCTTTTCTACCGCCAGCATGTACTCTAGCGATTTCATCGATTACAACCTGATGAGTATGATGATCAAGCTTCATTCTTAATGTGAAGTAAATACCGATAACTGCAAGACCACAAACACCAATTAATAATACACCAAGAATAGCTGTAATAGCTGAGTCTGGCTGAACATCAGCCTTCTTATCAAAGCCACCGAATGCAAGAACAATACCTAATGCCTGAACAACGATAAATCTCATAAACTTACCAGCCATTGTCATAGCACCTGCGTAAACGCCCTCTCGTCTACGATCAGTAACAAGTTCATCAACATCCGCCATAAATGTATATGTACTCCAAGGAATGTAATAAACAGTACCAGTACCTAAACCAAAGATAGTAGTAATTACGATAATTAATACAACAGATTCATGATAACCGAACAATGCAGTAAAGATGTAGCCTAATACTGCAAGGATAACTACTGCAAGACCTAAAATATAAGGTTTCTTGAAACCAATCTTAGCAATAACTGCCATTGCAATGAATGTTGAAATAAGCTGACAAACAGCTGACCAGCTGTTCATTGTAGCTGCAAGAGTCTTCTGCTGACCAATTACATATACAATATAATATGTAAATGTAGAAGCGAATAACCATTCAGAACCGAAACCGAAAAGGTACATACCTAAATGATGTCTGAAAACTTTAAGTCTTAAAGTAGAGATGTTATCAATATATAACTTCTTAAGACCTTCGCCTAAGCCCTTAACATTTTCATTCTTAACTTCTTCTGGAGCACGCTCCCAAGAGTTGAAGTATAATAATGCAAGAGAAATCATCATAATTGCACAATATGCAACGGCTGTACCAACATAACCAGCCCATGCAGGATATACTGTTAAACCTTCAGCAGCACGAGCAGCCTGACTTTCAGCAGTACCCTCGCCAAAGATTAAGAAGAACAATGCTGGGATACCAGATGCTAAGAAGTTAGCAACCTTACCCATAGCAGCCTTGAAACCTGTAAGATATGTTCTCTCGTTGAAATCACTTGTCATTTCTACTGCAAGAGTTTCATAAGGAATCATTACACTTGTGTAAACAAGCTCAAATGCAAGGAATGTAAGTAAGTGATAAATTACACTTGAAGTTGGATACCAAATTAATGGATATAACAACATAAGTGGAATACCAATTAAAATAAAGAATCTTCTACGACCAAACTTTCTACCGATAGCAGTCTTGTAGAAGTTGTCAGTTACAAAGCCCATTACAGGGTTTAAAATAACATCAAAAAGAGTTGGAAGACCAACTACTGTTGCAGCTGCAACTGGATCAATCTGACAAACAGTTGTAAGGTAAATAAGAAGCCATGCACTTGTAATAGCAAGAGGGCCTGAACCTAAAAGGTTACCACAACCATAAGCAAATTTTGTAATACCTGTGATTTTTCTTTCTTTCATTGCTTAAATCTCCTTTAGTTACTAAATTTTTTTACCCCTAAACTTTTCCGAAAACCAAAAGCCACAAAAACAAAGATATCTTTGCCCTTATGCCTTCGCTACCTCCTTGTTAACACCTCTCTTCTTGGTTTGCATATTCGGTATAGTATTATCATACCACAAAATGCTAAAATTTTAAATAGTTTTTTTTAAAATTTTATATATTTTGAATATTTTTTTGCAGAAAAATAATCAAAGATGTTAAAAATACTACTATAGGCTACTTCCGCAGTACCCATCTGATTATTAATTTCTAACAAAGTTCACTCAAAATTTACATTAATTATAGCATATAAAAAGCCAAAATTGCAATGTACTATCTAGTCAATTTTTATCTTTGAATTTTGTGCAATAAACACAAAAAACTGCCAATAGTGTAAACATTTTATGTCTTTACTAATTTTTGTATGTACAACTTCATTATTATTTATATGCCAAAAGCCTTGTGAAATTACAGATTTTTTAATTTTGAAAGATATTTTTAATTGTAAATTATTCTTTATTTGGAATCCCCTTTATTATGATACTATATACTACAGGAATTACCACAAGCGTAAACAT
>JBJFFW010000302.1:0-2214 GCA_051892075.1 Lachnospirales bacterium | reverse complement strand
AAAATATTTTATGATAATGTTAAACCAGAGTTTTTAGTTGATACTATTTACTCAAAGGTTTTATCAATAATATATGAGCTTTATGAACATGATAAAGACGCTATTCCATCTGATATTGTCAGTAGATTTGAAAATATCGATGAGCAGAATAAGGTTTCACATATATTTATAAATGGAGTTAACTTTACCTCTGAACAGTTGACTAAGGCATTTAATGACCAGTTAAAGGTGGTTTTAAAAGCATATTATAATTATATGCTGACTACAGAAAAAGACGGCGACAAGTTAAATGATATTACAAAAAAACTTAAAGAAATTAATAAATTGCATATATCACTTGTTTAGGGATAAAATAAGTAACATATGAGAAAGGATGTTTTGTTTTGAAATCTATAGATGATGTTGCGGTAACAGCGAAATTAAAAGAATTAATAGCTATTGCTAAAAAGAATAAAAATATTTTGGATTATAATGTTATAATGGATAATTTATCTACTTTGGAGCTTAGTCCTGATATAATAGATAAGGTATATGAAAAGCTTGAAAGCCAGGGAATTGATATTTTAGGTACTGTAGAGCTTGAGGATGAAGACCCTGAGGAAAAACAGCTTGACTTATCTGTTTCTGAAAGCATTAATATAGATGACCATGTTAGAATGTACCTTAAAGAAATAGGTAAAGTTCCTCTCCTTTCTGCTGAAGAAGAAATAGAACTTGCTAAAAGAATTGAAAATGGTGATGAAGAAGCAAAGAGAAAGCTTGCTGAAGCCAATTTAAGACTTGTAGTTAGTATTGCTAAAAAATATGTAGGCAGGGGAATGTTGTTTCTTGATTTAATTCAGGAGGGTAACTTGGGTCTTATTAAGGCTGTAGAAAAATTTGACTACAGAAAAGGATATAAATTTAGTACCTATGCTACATGGTGGATTAGACAGGCTATTACAAGAGCTATTGCAGACCAGGCAAGAACTATCAGAATACCTGTTCATATGGTAGAAACCATAAATAAACTTATAAGGGTATCAAGACAGTTACTTCAGGAATTAGGCAGAGAACCTACCGATGACGAGCTTGCTAAGGAAATGCAGATGCCTGTTGAAAAGGTTAGAGAAACCAGAAAAATTGCTCAAGAACCAGTTTCTCTTGAAACACCTATAGGTGAAGAAGAAGATAGCCACTTAGGCGACTTTATTCCTGATGAAGATATACCGGCTCCTGCTGATGCGGCAGCATTTTCATTGTTAAAAGACCAACTTAACGAAGTATTAAATACTTTGACCGACAGAGAAAAGGAAGTTCTTAAATTAAGATTTGGTTTGCTTGATGGAAAGGCTAGAACTTTGGAGGAAGTAGGAGAGAGATTTAAAGTTACAAGAGAAAGAATTCGACAGATTGAAGCTAAAGCTCTCAGAAAGCTTAGACATCCAAGCAGAAGTAAAAAATTAAAGGATTATTTATAATTTTTCATTAATAAGACTGTCATTTGACAGTCTTATTGTATATGGAGGTATTATGTTATCTTATAGATTGGAACAGGTTGCATCTTATGTTGAGAAATGTAATGTAGTTGCCGATATTGGAACTGACCATGGATATATTCCTGTGTATTTGGTAAAAAATAAGATTTGTAATAAAGCAATAGCTGCTGATATTAGCAAAGGTTCTTGTAAAAAAGCTGAAAATAATATAAAAATTTCAAATTTGACAGAATACATAGATGTTAGATGCGGTAATGGGCTTGAAGTAATTGATACAAAAAATGACAATGTTGATTGTATTATTATATCCGGTATGGGTGGTTTATTAACCATAAATGTAATTAAAAAAAATATTGATGTTTTGCAAACTACAAGGCAGCTTATTTTACAGCCACAAAGAGATATTGATAAAGTTAGAGAGTTTGTTATAGAAAATGGTTTTAATATTATATCAGAAAAAATGATTAAGGAAAATGAAAAATATTATACAATTATTAATGCAGTTAAGGGAAAATCTGATAAATATAATGAAATAGATTTATTGTTTGGTAAATTTTTAATAAAAGAAAAATCTTCAGTATTAAAGGAATATTTAACTATTGAAATGAATAAAATTTTAAATGCTGTTAATTCTTTAAAAAATAATATTAATAATAATAACCAAAAAAGATATGATGAATTATTACATCTATACAATATTTATAAGGAGGTATATAAATGTCTGTAAAAGCAAAAG
>JBJFFW010000301.1:0-2245 GCA_051892075.1 Lachnospirales bacterium | reverse complement strand
CAAATGAAGCAATGATTAAAATGGCAAGAAAGTACGGTGTTGAAAAATACGGTCCTGAAAAGTACAATATTGTTACAGCAGCTAAGTCATTCCATGGCAGAACATTTGGTGCAATGAGTGCTACAGGTCAGCCTGACAATGCTTGCCAGATTGGCTTTGGTAGTATGACTCCTGGCTTTACTTATGCTGAATACAATAATTTAGAGTCATTTAAAAATGCCTGTACTGAAAATACAATAGGTATTATGATTGAGCCTGTTCAGGGCGAAGGTGGTGTTAACCCTGCCACTCAGGAATTTATGACAGGTTTAAGAGAATTTTGTGATGAAAAGGGTATTTTACTTCTTTTAGACGAAGTTCAGACAGGTTGGGCAAGAACAGGTGCGATTATGTCATATATGAACTATGATGTTAAGCCTGATATTGTATCTATGGCAAAGGCTCTTGGCGGTGGTATGCCAATAGGTGCTATTTGTGCAACAGAGGAAGTTGCAAAGGCATTTACAATGGGTTCTCATGGTACAACATTTGGTGGTCACCCTGTTTGCTGTGCAGCAGCTTTAGCAGAAGTAAATGAAATTTTAGACAGAGATTTAGCAGGTAATGCTAAAAAAATGGGCGAATATTTTATGAACAAACTTAAAACTCTCCCTGATGTTAAGGAAGTTAGAGGACAGGGCTTACTTGTAGGTGTTGAATTTAAGACAGTAAACAGTGTTGATATTAAGCACAGATGTTTTGATAAAAAACTCCTTGTTACAGCTATTGGAAACAGTGTTATAAGAATGGTTCCTCCACTTATTTTAACAGAGGCTGACTGTGATAAGGCTTATGAAATTATAAAGGAATCAGTTGAGGAAGCATTAGCTTAAAATTAAACTTTACCAAATCAAATTAGGAGGGAAATTAACCTATGAAGCATATTGTTATTACAATCGGCTGTGAATATGGCAGCGGCGGTCCGGAAATAGGCAAAGCTATTGCAAATGCTCTTGGTATTGAGTATTATGACAGATACCTTGTTGATAAAGTAGTAGATGAAATTGGTGTAGAAAGAGAGCTTGTTGCCAAGGCTGAAAATGAAACTAATGTAAAATATACTTTTGATACTAAATTCGGACCTAAGTATGCTAATCTTTCTAACAGAGTTATAAGCTATCAGTTTGAGGTTATACAGAAACTTGCCGAGCAAAGCTCCTGTGTAATTATAGGCAGATGCAGTGATTATGTACTTAAAGACAGAAAAGATTGTCTTAACCTATTTATATATGCTCCTTTTAAAAAGAGAGTTAAAACAGTTATGGAAAAAGAAGGATTGTCTGAAAAAGAGGCTGAGGAGCTTATTAAAACTCAAGACCAGCACCTTCATTCAAGATATAAATATATGACAGGCACTTACAGAGGTGACAGAAAAAATCGTCATATGTTAATAGACAGCAGTTTGCTTGGTTGGGATAAAACTGTTAAGTACATATTATCCCTTATAGAGTTAAAATTCGGAGAATGAAATAATTAATAATTTGATTTGGCAACAATGGCGTTGTATGCACTAAAAGTGTGTATAACGCCTTTTTTATGCCATAGAAAGGAAAATAATATGGGAAAGAAAAGTTCGGAATTTGAAAAAGTATTTAGTATCTGGGATATACTTGTTATTGCCTTTGGTGCTATGATTGGCTGGGGCTGGGTAGTATCATCAGGCGACTGGATTCAGGCAGGCGGCGTAGTTGGTGCAGCCCTTGGTTTTTGTATTGGTGGCGTAATGGTATTTTTTGTAGGTCTTACTTATGCTGAGCTTACATCTGCTATGCCTCAATGTGGTGGTGAGCATGTATTTAGTTACAAAGCAATGGGACCTGTTGGTTCATTTATTTGTACATGGGCAATTATACTTGGTTATGTAGGTGTTGTTTGTTTTGAGGCTTGTGCCTTACCTACTATTATTCAGTATATTTATCCCGGATTTTTAAAGGGTTATTTATATACTGTTGCAGGTTTTGATATTTATGCAAGCTGGCTTGCTGTTGCAGTTTTAATGTCAGTAATTATTACATTTATAAATATTAAGGGTGCTAAAACTGCTGCAAAGCTTCAAACTATACTTACAGTAATTATTGGTGCTGCAGGTTTATTCATTGTGGCTGCTTCAGCACTTACAGGTGATATATCAAATTTAGAACCTCAGATGTTTAATGGTGAAACTACATCTGAAATGTTTAGTGCTATATTAAAGGTTGCTCTTATC
>JBJFFW010000300.1:0-10109 GCA_051892075.1 Lachnospirales bacterium | reverse complement strand
GGATAATGTGCAATATGCTTAATTATTTAATAAACTTTTTGTGAAAATCTCACAATAAATAAAAAATCAAAAAACTGCCCAAAAATTGGACAGTTTTCTAATTATACAATAATCATCGATTATTAATTATTTCTATTTATTTCATCCAGCCTACCCCAGCGTCGAAGTAAATCAATATATAACATAAGCTCATCTTTTGATGCTACCTCAAGCTTTTCATAAATACTTCTGTTGTGTCTTCTAACTGTGCTTATGCTTATAAATGCAAGGTCCGGAATTTCCATAATCTGATATCCGTCTATATAATACTTTAAAATATTATATTCCGCATTTGTAAGAGTTTTAGTTCTTTCAATAAAGTTATCAAAGATTTCCTGTATTCCTTCAGGAATACTATATTTTTCATTTTCAAAACTTTCCTTTTGTAGTTGTAAATAATTAAACAGTTCATCTATTTCAGACATTCCCGTCTTACATTCATCATTCAAATTGCCTTTTTGAATTGCCTGTAATCTTTGTATTATAGGTTTTACATATCTTTTTGATAAAAATACAGACATAATAATCATAATTATTAAAAGTATAATAAACATCGATACAAAGGTCATTTTCCTTTTCATTGAATACTTATAAAAGCTTGGTTCAGGCAACAAGACAGTCACAGCCCAGTTAGTATCATCAAGATTAGAGGCTGAAAGAAAAATATCTCTTGAAAGTCCTAAATATTTCTTTTCATTAAATGAGTAATAATTAAAATAATCTTCCTTTAAAATATGTAATACATCACCTGTAAATTTTCCTCTTTTTTCTGCACCACATAATCCTTCATAAAGATTTATGCTATCACTGTTTTTTGGAGTAAGTAAAGTAACTATAGTACCAAATTCACTTTCAGAGGATGGATAAGCAAGAAGAAAATAAAGTTCACTTATTTCAACACCACAAATACCATAAAATTCTCCCCTGCTTCCAACAATTGGAACAATAAGAAACATTGCCTTTTCCCATGTGTCTGTCAATGATTGCTTTTTAGTCCATAAATATGAATTTGCTGCACGAAGGGGATTATTAGCTTTAAATTCATTATAAAAAGGGAATTTTTCTGTATTAAATTCCATATTCCACCTATTGTGCATTTCAATTTTATTTTTTCTTGCAACCTCTTTCATACCTCTAAATAAGGCTGTGCCTGAATTGACACTATTGCAATCATTTACACTTGTTCGTCGAAGATATAAACCACTTCTTGAAAAAGCTGAATTATCCAAATTGGTATTTGTAGTAATATCCAAAATTACATAAGCACCACTACATTCTGATAATTCCATAGTTTGATTAAGAGGATTATAAATTGCCTGTTCAAGTTTTTCTATTTCATTTTTACTATTATTTAAGTCATAAAAAGAATTATTATTTTTTTTAAGTATATATTCAATTTCAGTGCTAATTTGATTTGACAGCTTTATTCCATAAGCATTAATATCATCAAATTGCTTTGTAATCTTTGATGCAGAATTATCAAGAGTCATTGAAAGTCCTTGATTTAAATGATGTTTTGAAAATGAAAATATATCAGTAACAGCGCATATTAAAAGAAAAACACAAATAATAACAGCAATAATTGACATAAAATACAACAAAAGTCTATGCTGCATACTTGTACTTCTTGTTTTTAACTGGTGGTAGATTGTTTTTAAATCTTTAAAATATTTTAACATAGTATAAACTCCTTATTAATTTTTTATAAGGTTTATTCAAGTTGTTTTTCAAGTTTTACAAAATAATCTTCCATTAGTTTTTCCAAATTGACTGTTTTTGAAATATACTCATTTCTGCCATCTGATAACAGAGTTCTGATTGTTGTTGTAAACTTCTTTTCTAAATCAAGATATGACTCAAACCTAGGTGGATATACAAACTCATAATCAGGATTAATTTCCTGTATAGTTTCATATAATGCTTTATATTTTAAATCAGAAATATTTGATGTTTCCTTAATTAAATATTCATCATAGGCATCATAACACACAGGAACATAACCAAGAGATGTTACAAATTTTGTATTTTGCTCAGCTTCTGTAAGCCATTTTATAAAGGTAACAGCAGCTTTCTCTTTTTCAGGTGTACTTTTTACAGTACAAAAGCCACTTCCTCTTTGCATCACCATTTTTTTGCCATTTTCAAAACTTGGATAAGGCATAGAAATAATTTCTATTTTTTCAGAGGTGTTATCCTCATAGGTTACTACATCATCAAAATATAAAACACTTGCTGTTGAAGCTATAGCAGAAATAGCATCACCTGTTCTTATTGCCTCTGAAGCATAACCCTCTCCAAGCCACACTCCACCTTTAAAAGTTGATTGTGCAAGAGGATTCCATACAGTTTTATATAAATCGGAGAAAGAAAAATTTTCACCATCAAAAAAATCTCCTCCTAGTGATTTTACACCAATCTGAAAATAATGAAAAGGATAATCATTTGCTAAAAATGCTTTTCCATCATTGGGTATATCAGGTGTTTTGCTATCTGTCCACTCTGTATATAAGGAAGCCACATTATAAAGACCCTCCCAAGTTTTTAAATCTTCCAATTTCACTCCCTTTTCACTTGCAAATCTATCAAATAATGTCTTATTCACAAAAAGGAGTTCTGTAGACTTAGCAACAGGGAAAATAAGAAGTTTATTATCAAAGGTTCCCTCATCAATAAAAGCTTTAATATATTTTGAAAGTTCCTCATCTGTAAAATAATCGTGATAATCTACTAAAATATCTGAATTTTCCATAGCTGATATCGTTTTAGGATAACAATTAAAAATATCCGGAAGTTCAGGCATTCCAGGCTCGTGATTTATGGCAGCTAAAATACTTTCGTGGATTTTGTTGGAATTTGACACAGATGTTACAGTAACTTTTATACCCTCTTTTTCCCCAACTGTGTTATTAAATTCATCAATCATCTTGTTAATAGGTGATGCCACCTGTTCTCCATAAACATGCCAGAGTGTTAGATGTATAGGCTCTTTATTTTTATTACATCCTGACATGGTAAAAACGATACATAAACTAAATAAAATACAAAACAAACTTTTGCGTTTCATAAAAGTTCTCCTTTATAATTTATTTTATGGTAATAGCTTTAAGAATATCTACTACATCTGTAATATCAACCTCACCACCATTTACATTGGCAAGACTTATCTGTTCATCTGTAAGTTTTTCCATTCCACATATATACCTTAAAACAATAGCTGCATCAGTATAATCATTAATTTTGTCACCATTTATATCAACTGCACCTGTTGATGGAGTTTCAGGTGTTTGTAAAATCTTAATATCAGAAAATTCTGTTATACTAAATGTAACAAAAATATTTCCACTATTGTCATAGCTTGTTGTAAAGGATTTTTCACCATTTGCCTGTACTTCTTCTGACCATTCCTGATAGAAATACTCCTTTGTTCCGTCCTGTTTAATATGTATAATCTGCTGAGGCTCAATTCCTCCTGTGTAAAGAGTTACTTTCATAGGAGTTCCGTCAAAAGCATCATCACTTATATCATAAGAAATTTCCTGATTTTCAGAATTTGTAACTACCATTTTAGGACTAATAGTAAATGTTATACTTCCACCTGTTTTGGTTTCTGAATCAGCTTCTACAAAGTCACTTAATGTAATATTTACATCTACATTCATTCTAACATCGCCGTCTAAAGATGCCTGGGAAACAAAGCTTTCAATAGCATCTGATTTTAATGCCAATGACACACCCTCAACATTTGACATAGCACCTGCCGCCTCTGATAAAGAAGAAACAACTATGTTTTGATAAATTGATGATTTTGAGTCATTTAAAAAATAAGTAGTATCATTTACCTTTCCTGTTTCTGTAAGTCGATAGAGATAAACAGGATATCTTGTTATACTTCCATCCTTTGTATACTCAGAACTGTCTGAAGCAGAGAAAAATATAGTTGAAGTATCGTTTTCTACAAGTTTATAAACGCATAGTTTACCATTTCCATTATTCCAATCTTCCAAACTTTCATCATAAGCATCAGACATTTTTGCTGAACCATCATCATTAAGTCCAATTCTCCAGCCATATTTTGCATATTCATCCATAACAAATCCACCATTACTTTCAAGAACTAAGGATTTGTTATTTGCAGCTGTTCTAAGCTCGTGACGAACTGTTCCTTGGTCAAGTTCACTACATTCACAGGCAAAGCCAAGTTTGAACATAAAAGCATTTTTATTATATGCACTGTTAAATTTAATTTTGCCATCTTCTTCAGGAGTAATATGTATAGCCTCTAAAGTGCTGCCAAGGTCATAATAATAACCACTTTTATCAGGTTCAGGAGTTTTTAAAGCATATAAGCTACCATTTATTTCTGTTACAAGAATATATTTATTTCCCATAACTATTTCATTTTCATTTGTAACCTTTGTATAAATCGGCATAGTCCTGCCACATAAATCACATATACCGTCATTATCGGTATCTAATGCACCCTTTGCAAGAAGTTGTATGTCACCTTCATTAATAACATTAATTCCCTCTGAATCAGAAAAATAATAATTACAACTGCTACAATACCAATATTCCAAATTTCCGTCCTTTATACAAGTTGGCGATACTCCAGGAGTATGTGAAAGTCCTAATTTATGACTGCAAAGCTCACCAAATCTGCCAGCCTTTATATGAGTATCATCAACAGTTTCCGTTACTGAAAAATAAGGCTCACCCTCATCTGTAACAAGGCATATTGCAGCATTATAATTTGGATTATCACAGAAGAAATTACTATAATTTCCCTCGTCATCATAACCATAATTACTATACCAATAAGTAGCTATCTCCTTGTTAGGAGTAAGAGTTAAATTAAGATTATCGTTTTTAAGATAATTTTCACCGATTTTAACATATCTAGGTGTGTAATAAGTACTTGTACCACTAAGTTTTATACTTTCACCATAGGATATATCTTCAGTAAATGCTATATTTTCAGAACTTGCAAAAATCTTTCCATCTGATATTTCAGTAACTTCAACTGCCTTCATACCAATTTTATCTGGTTCACCCATTGCATAATATTTGTCATTATATTTTGCAACAAAAATATATCTGTAACCGTCACCTGTTGTGCCATATCTGTTAAAATAGGCTGAATCAACCTTCTGACCACAAAATTGGCAAACTCCGTCTATATAGCTGTGGCTTACACTAGCTAAAATTGTATCATTTTTATCAATTACCGTATCAGTAGAATTACCCTCAAAATACAAACCACAATCCTCACAATAGGTATATGCAATATTTCCACTTTCAGTACAAGTTGGTTCTTTAGCCTGATAAAATATAGTATTAATATGGTTAGATAAAGGCAATACAGTATCCTCAAATTTTATTTCAGTAGTTTTATCTGGCTTTAAATAACTACAGCAATTTGAACAATAGTAATATTCAATATTACCCTTTTCTGAGCAAGTGCTCTCTTTAGCTTCTGTGTGAGTTAAATATGTATCACTATGGGAACAAACTTCCTTATAAAGATAGGTATTTACAGGTATATTTTCTTCTGTAAGTTCGGAAGTAGTCAAAGTATAATTACCCTCCTCATCTACAGGTAAATCAATATCACTATCATTAATATATCCTCCTGTAAATACAGGAATAGACATACTTCCACTTATATAGTGATAAAATCTTATATAGCTGTAAACTTCCTCTGTATAGTTTGATGAAGCAAATTTCTTTCCTGTTTTAAAAAGCACACTTCCGTCACTTCTAAAAATAGGCTGCCACTGGCTAAATCCATTATAGCCGTAATTAATAGGCAGACTTTTTGAATATTCGTGGTCAAACTCATAGGTTTTTGATACTGTGCTGTAAAAAGCACTTAAATAAAAACCATCTACAGTCTGCATTTTATATTTGCCTTCTGCTAAATAAGTTGTAAATTTTAACTCGCATGGAAAAATTGAGCTGCTATAATCACTGGCTATACTTAATGTATCATCAGAATTTACCTGCATAGGCACAGCTGTCCTTTTACCTGTACTCAATGTAGAATCATCAGATGTAGCATTTCCCAAGGAATAATAGCTATAATCATCACTTTCCAAACCAGAAGAACCAACAATAATATATTTTGCCCCTTCTACAATTTCCTCATCAGGTGCAACTTTTCTATACTTCACAGTTTTATCTGCTGCCACCAATATATTTGGAAATAACGAAAATACCATAGCAATAATAGTAAAAATACTTATAAATCTTTTTAATTTCATAATTTTTTCTCCCCTTTTTATTATTTCATCTATTTTAAAATTTTCAATGTTATTTTAAGAAACTTCCTCCTTTAATGTTGTATTTTTCGTATCTATACTTTATCAATTATAAATTGTATACTATTTTCACTATAATTACAATCTATCAAAAGATATATTTTAATAAAAAATGCCCTAAAATTTTTTAGGACACTTTATTTAATCAATATTTATTGCAACACCCTTTATTCTTGCTTCTATTGCAAGCTCTGTACGGTTATCACAGCCTGTTTTTATAAGCATATTATGTATATATGTTTTAACCGTACCTTCAGATATGCAAAGCTTTTTTGCAATTTTTGAATTTGACATTCCTGTTGTCATAAGTCTTAAAATATCAAGCTCTCTCTCAGAAAAATTTTCATTTCCTAATAGTCCCACCTTTACCTTTGGGGGAGAATCGGGATAAATACTTTCTCCTGCCATAGTTTTCTCAATTACATCAATAATTGTTTCTTTAGGAGCTTCCTTATAGTAAAAACTTTCAATACCAATTTCTTTGGCTCTTTTAAGCCATGATGCCTCAGCCATTGAAGTTATTGCTATAATTTTAATATTAGGATTTATTTTCTTTACATATTCAGAAGCTAATAAACCACTTGAGCCATCATTCATTAGTATATCCATTAATATAATATCTACAGAATTTGACTTTATAAACTCCTCCACAAGAGAGGCTGAAGGAAGAAGTGCCACAATCTCATAGTTTTCATTAGATTTTAAATACATTTCAAAAAGCTCTCTTGCAACTAACTGGTCATCTACAACCAATACTTTTGTTTTAGCCATTTCTCTTCTTCTCCTTTCTGAAATTCTATTCTAAGTAAAAAATTAGGTTTAGTTTCTATTGTCATAACTGCATTTACTTCTTCTACAATATGCCTCAAATTTTTTAATCCACCCTTTTCTTTTATTTCACCTTTAGGAGGTATTCCTGTGTTTGTAATTTCTACAGTAATCATATTTTCATTATCAAATATATTTACAAATAATTTATCTCCCTTGGCGTGATTTGATGTATTTGTCAGACATTCTTTTATTGCTCCAAGAATTAAATTTTTTATTTTTAAGTTTTTGGGCATTACCCCTGAAATTTTAATTTCAATACCAAGACTATCAGCTGTCTTTTTTAATACATCCCATTCATTTAATGACACAGGTTCATTATTCATTACCATAAAAACATAATTCCACAAAAAAAGCAAATTGTTTCTATTTCTCTTTTCCTTATCCTCTGATAAATAGTTCCTACAAGCAAGAAGAAAACGACCAATACTGTTATGAACATCAACCTTAGCATTGAGAAGCTCCTTTTCTGATATAAGTTGTGCCATATTATTTCTAAATTCTTTAAGTCTATCATTTATAATATTCAAGCTATCATTTAATTTTTTAAGCTTTTCATTTAATCTGTACTGCTTAGAAATATCATAGGCAATAAGCTCATAATATTCTGATTTTTCAATATTAAGCCTGTTAAAACGAAAGTCCCACACACTTCCATCCAGAGTTTCTACAATAATTGTTGGCTCAGTTCTAATAATCTTTACACCTTTTTTAACATTATTATTTAACAAATTAGCTTGAAATTTTTTAGCATTTAAAATATCAAAATCAAACAATTCCCCACTTATATAGTGCATTTTTTCATTTATTAAAAGAGGTTGTCCATCTTCTGCATAAAAACATACTCCATCCGGTAAAAAATCAAGACTTTCTTTTATAGCTCTTTTTGTTAAAATATTTTTTCTTCTTTTTATTGCTTTTATAAAAATAAATATTTCCAGAATAGAAACTGTAAAAAGCATTATAGCTAATACAAAATAAGGCAAAGAACTAACTATACTTCCAAAGAAGCCAAGTTCTTTTATATCACCATAATAATAACTACTTACTTCATTAATGCCATATAGTATAAATATCATTATAAGAACAAGAATAGCACTACTGATTATATATTTTTTCCCAATACGGAACATACATATACCTGTTAATATAAAAACAGCAAAAGACACAATAATCAAAGCTAAAATCACAAAAATTATATGACTAAAAAAAGAAATATCATAATAAGGAGTCATTACTTTTACCTCCTAACATTAAAGTTAGAGTTATATACTCTGTGTTATCCTCTGTTTCTATTTCAAAAGTTCCAAATTTATTATTGGATTTATCAGAAAAAATATTTTTAGGTTTATTTATTTCTACTTGCATAATAAGACTATTTTCTAAAATATTAATATATATAAGTATATTATCAGCACCCGGTATTGAGTTTTCTAAAATATCTTCATACACTTCAAAAATATATAAAACAATATCTCCATTTAGCTCTCTTCTGCCCTCAAAAACGCATTGTGCCTTTATATTACAAAGTTTTAAATACTCTATGGACTCAATAAAAGCACATTTAAGTTCATCACTGTCAATAAAATCACTCTCATTTGAAAGTAAAAATAGATTTGAATGTCTTTTAATATAGGAGTATAATATGCAGGCGTATTTTATATTTTTTTCAAAATCATCTTCATTATCGGGTAAGTAATAATAAAGATGGTTTAATATATCAAGCTGTTTTTTGACACCTTTTGCCATTTTATCATAAAGCATATTTTGCTCTTTTATACGCAGTCTTTCCTCCTCAACCTTATTTTCTGCTTCTAAAATAGAGTTTTCTTTTGCTGTAATTTCTCCAATTTTTTTAAGTTTGTCATTAAGCTTTTTTATTTCTGAAATATCACGAATCCAATAACCATAGCCACCATTTAATTTATGACTTTTGAGCCTAGAATTACCCTTATTAAAAAATACATCTTCCCTTTCTGCTTTTTTAACACTATCAAATGTTACAGGAATACTTTTCTCAGATTTATAACAAATAACTCCTTCATTATTCATAATACCAGCACCAATAGATGAACTGTTCCAAAAATCTCCATAGTTATCATTTGTAGGAAAAAGACGAACACATATAAGGCTCTCCATAAAGGAAGCAAATATAAAACAGCCTATTTCAGGTGCTAAAAGTATTTTTGTAAAAATACTATTAATATCAAGTACAACAAGTATAATATAAATAAGTCCTATTAAAAGAGGACATAAGGGCACCCATATCATTTTAAATCTTTTTGGCACTTTACACCTTTTAAATACAACCACAATAATACTTATAAATAAAAAAAATATCCATATTATTGCCATATAATAAATAAAGCCACGAGAAACATTGTCATCATTCCAAAAATTAAGACCATCATTAAAATAAAACGCTTTTTGATGTATGTCATTTGTCAAAATACCAAAAAAAATAAAAAAAGTCGGAATAAAAAGAACATACCATTTTTTACAAATAGGTTTATTATATACTCTCCCAATTTCAAGTACAGACAGAAACATTAAAAGAGGAATAAATAACATTGGCAGGTAATAAAAATACCAAATATATCTGGCCAAAAAATTTCCCATTGGAATAAAATCATACTTAATTGTTCTAATCATCATCCAAAAAATCATAAGAAAGGCGGTCAAAATAAGATTTCTTCGAACATTTTTCTGTAAAAGACGCTTTTGGAGCTGAAAAATCCAAATATTACCTGCTGCCATAAATAAAACAAATATTATTCCATTATATGAAAATCCTACAACCTGTTTAGCAATTAACCTTATCACACCGGCAATAACTACAAGAAAAATACATATAATATTTAAATTTCTTGTTTCTTTGCTGACTAGCATAAATCTGCCTCCCCAGATACAATATTTATCAAATAT
>JBJFFW010000299.1:0-2259 GCA_051892075.1 Lachnospirales bacterium | reverse complement strand
TTTAGTTTTTGGATTATTTTTTATAATTTTGCAAACTTCAAGTCCGTCTATATCTTCCATTTTTATATCAAGCATTATAATATGGGGAATTTTATTTTCAAGAAATTTTATTGCTCCCTTTCCACTTGTAGCTGCATATACTCTATAACCCTCATTTTTTAAAATGGTGCCTGCAAAAGCTATTTGCTCAGAAACATCATCAACAATAAGAACCTCTGCATTTATTTCCATTTTAAAACACCTCTTTATTCTGTCATTAATCTTTGTACTTCTTTTGCATCAGCATCTGCAGTTTTGTTGCTGTATACAATATTTCCTTTTTCCATTACATAAAGCTCATCTGTATTTTCTAGTACAAAGTCAAGATACTGTTCAACAAGAAGAATTGTAATTTTCTTATAATCATTAACCTTTCTTATTGCCACACCAATATCCTTTATAATAGAAGGCTGAATACCCTCTGTAGGCTCATCTAAAATAAGTATTTTAGGCTCTGCCACCAAAGCTCTTGCAATAGCAAGCTGCTGCTGCTGACCACCTGATAAATCTCCGCCTTTTCTTTTTGCAAATTTATTAATTATAGGAAAAAGATTGTAAATATAATCTGGTACTGTGCCATGACCCTTATGTACCTGTAAGCCAAGCTCAAGATTTTCCTGAACTGTCATTTGAGGGAAAATATCTCTGCCTTGAGGTACATAGCCAATACCAAGCTTTACTCTTTCATAAACAGGCATTTTAGTAATATCTTTTCCGTTAAATTCAATAGTGCCTTTTGGAGTTTTTACAATACCCATAATGCTTTTAAGTGTGGTGGATTTTCCTACACCATTTCTGCCAATTAAACCTACTATTTTACCCTTTGGCACATTAAAAGATAAATCTTCTATAACTCTGCTCTCTCCATAATATGAATCTATGTTTTTAATTTTTAACATTTTATTCACCACCTCGACCAAGATAAACTGCCTGTACTGTCTTATCGGCAAGAACATCTGTAATATTGCCCTCCATAAGAAGTTTGCCCTCGTGAAGTACAGTTACAATATCGGCTGCCTGCTTTACAAAATCCATATCGTGTTCAATTACTATAATTGTACATTCATTTTTTATTTCTTTTAAAATTTCACCTGTTTTAAAGGTTTCAGGCTTACCCATACCTGCTGCAGGCTCATCAAGCATAATTATTTCAGGTTTTTGTAAAAGCTGCATTGCAATTTCAAGCCATTGTTTTTCACCATGGGCAAGGCTTCCGGCTCTTATATCTGCTCTATCTTCTAAGCCTACTCTTTTAAGGGTATTATGTATATTTTCCATATCCTCTTTTGACGGTTTTCTAAAAATAGAATCCATTATACCCTTATGTCCCTTTAAAGACAAAATCATATTTTCAGTAACAGTAAGATTTACAAATACAGAGGGTACTTGAAATTTTCTTCCTATTCCCTCATTTACAATTTTATATTCTTTCATACCTGTAAGCTTTATTTTATCCCTGTTTTTTGGATAAAACATAACTGAGCCGGAGGTAGGCTTAGTTTTTGCACAAATTATGTCAAGTAATGTAGTTTTTCCTGCACCGTTTGGACCTATGAAAAAATGAATTGTATTTCTTTTTACTGTAGTTTTAACCTCTGTAAGGGCATAAAAACCGTCAAAGCAAACAGAAATATTATTTATATCAAGAACAACATCCTTTGAATTATTCATAACTTTTACACCTCCTTAAGCCTTTTTAGGTGCCTTAGACTTATGCTTTCTTATTAAAGAAGGAATTTGCTCCTTTACAATTCCCACAAGTCCGCCTTTAAAGAAAATAATTGTAATACAAAATACTGCACCTATAATATACTGCCAAATTTCAACCATACTGCCTGAACTTAAATTATATTCACAAAGATTAATTAAAAATGCACCTATAACTGCACCAATAATTGTGCCTCTGCCACCTACGGCAACCCAAATAACCATTGTAATTGAATAAGAAATTGTCATTTGTGATGGTGTAATACTTCCATTAAAGTTTACAAAAACTGCACCTGCAATACCTGCAAATATTGCAGATACAACATATATAAATGTCTTATAACGGCTTACCTGATAGCCTGAAAAATATGTTCTGTTTTCACCGTCACGAATGGCTATAAGAAGTTTACCGAATTTTCTGCCAACTAAAAATTTTGAAACCATATAAATTATAACCATAAGAATAAGTGCTAAATAAAAAAGCATAAACATATTGCCTTGGTGAGAGCCACC
>JBJFFW010000298.1:0-2262 GCA_051892075.1 Lachnospirales bacterium | reverse complement strand
AATAAACATTATAACTGTTAATTTCCTTTTCCGCAAGTTCCATAGTGTTTATGCCCTTTTCACACCAAGAGATTGCAACTTTTTCAATATAGGACAAACTTTTCCCACCATAATACTGCACAAGTAATACTATAACTTCAAAAGGCAGTCCCATTTTATCATACATATTTGCAACTATATTAATATTATTATGGGATAGGGTTCTGCCAACAAGTTTTTCAATAGTTTCTATAAGCTCATCAAAATTTTTATCACCCTCAGATATTTTTTCAATATCACTTGGATTATAATATTTATCTTTAACAGGCTTTTGTTCTAAAATAGCTTCCTTTTCTTCTTTTAGACTATCTTTAAAAATAATTTCATTATCCTTTATGGTAATTACACCTTTTTTATGCCAATATTTCCAAGCCTTTACAACATCACTTTCAAAAATATCAAGTTTATCTGCAATAATCTTGTTGCTGCACTCTCTCCCCTCTGATACAAGCCTTACAGCATAAATATAAACCATTGAATACATAGGATTTTCACTCATAAAACTATCTATAAACCAATTATGTATAAATGTAAATCCTCCACTTATTCTAAAACTAATGTCATTCATACAAAATACCTCTTTTTTACTCCAATTATTCATAATTTAAGTATAATATTTTATAAAATTATTGTCAATAAAAATCAGAAATAAAAAAAATTTCAAATTTTTAAAAAAAATTGTTGACAAAGTTAAAAACCTCTGCTATAATATCATTTGTGTTCAGCAGTAAAGCAGAATACAAAATGGGAGCATAGCTCAGCTGGGAGAGCATCTGCCTTACAAGCAGGGGGTCACAGGTTCGAGCCCTGTTGTTCCCATTATGGCGAGGTAGCTTAGTTGGCTAGAGCGTCCGGTTCATACCCGGAAGGTCAAGGGTTCGAATCCCTTCTTCGCTACTACCCTGTAAACAATTTGTTTACAGGGTTATTTTTTTGTTAATAAAAAAAGCGTAAAGACCAAAAAGCAGACTCTACACTTTTTTCAAACTAGTATTTTACATTATGCTATAGTCTTTGCATATTCAAAGCTATTTTTATACATATATTCAGGAGCAATGTCAATAGTACCATCTGCCCATGTAACAACTCCATATTCAATACGGGCAGCCTTAAATACATCACTGTTCTTCAAAGGTTTAAATACTTCTCCCTTTAAAATACTAGCATCAAATAACCTAGTTTCACCATTTGAAAAAGTAACCAACATAATCATATCATCAAGTGCTTTAATTGCTGTAACTTCCACAATTTCAGTATGCTGGCAACCATATACAAAACCATTTGAAATAAACATAAAACCCCTCCTAATTATCTTAAAGGTTCAATCTTATCAAAAGCAATTTCTCTTACAGCATTGTTCCACGCAGCATATAATTCATCTTCGTGAATAGCCATCCATCCGGAAACCATACGGTATTGTTTTAAGGGTAACTTCCCCTCTAAAACCTCACCATCTAAAGAAACAGAGGCTTTGTATTCACCATAATACACATGAACATGAGGTTTATGATGTTTATCATTATCATTAAAAAGCATTTTAATTATTATACCATAAAATCTGCATATTTCAGGCATTAAAATCACCCCAATAGTATTATATATAATATTACTAAATAATATCAAACAAATGTAATTTTATAATTGTATCCTCAAAAAGCAAAGCATTTTATAAATTTCTAACTACTTCATCAAGTACCTTGCCAATGCTATCATTTACTGCAACCTTAGCAAGTTTATCATAGCTTGTTTTGCTTTTATTTATAAGGCAAAGCTTATTCCCTCTATAAATATTTACAAGACCTGCAGCAGGATACACAACCAAAGAAGTACCACCAACTATAAGCACATCAGCATTTTTTACAGCATAATAAGCATTATTCCAAACTGCATCGTCAAGACCTTCTTCATACAAAACCACATCAGGCTTTATAAGTCCTCCACATTCGCAATATGGCACACCTTTCATATTCATAATATCCTCAGCAGAATAAAATTTATGGCATTTCATACAATAATTTCTATGAACAGAGCCATGAAGTTCATAAACAGTTTTACTGCCTGCAAGCTGATGTAATCCATCAATATTTTGTGTAACTACAGCCTTTAATTTACCCATTTCTTCAAGTTTTGCAAGGGCATAATGAGCCTTATTTGGCTTAGCATCAAGATAAATAAGATTTTCTTTATAATAATCATAAAAATTTTCAATATGTCTGTCAAAAT
>JBJFFW010000297.1:0-10216 GCA_051892075.1 Lachnospirales bacterium | reverse complement strand
CAGCTGGATAGAGCGTCTGACTACGGATCAGAAGGCCGCGTGTTCGAATCATGTCACGTACATTATAACTATAGTAAAATGGTGTATTTCAATGAAATTTTGAAATACACCATTTTTATTTTAACACCATTTTAACCTAAGAATTAACTATACAAATTCACACTTACTTTATTTAAGAATATACTAAAATTGAAACAAAAAAATAAAAGGGTGATGAATAAAAGTTATGTGTAGTAATAAATCCGATAGGTATGAAAATTGTGTGCCTTTTGAAGAAACCATTGAAGTTAATGAACTTGCAAGAGCTTATGTACCAATTCAGATTATATGTTCATACTTTGAACCAAGAGAAGCACTTATAAATGGCACTGTTTTTCCAAGTCTTTATATGCCATACAAATAGGAGGTGTGTGTATGAACAGAAATGAGCTTTTAAAAAGATTGACAATACTTGATTTCTTATCTGTAGATTTACAGCTATATCTTGATACACATCCAGATGATAAAGATGCTATAGAAAAATATAATTCAGTTATTAAAGAAGCTGACACAATAAGAGCAATGCTTGAAAAAATGAATGGTCCTATATATTCCTTCCGTTCCTATTCTAACGATGATGAATTTAGTTGGGTAGATAATCCTTGGCCTTGGGAAATGGATTTTAATTTTGATATTTAGGAGGTTTATATATGTGGATATATGAAAAAAAATTAGAATTTCCAATTAAAATCAAGCAGACAAATCCTGCTTTAGCACAATGTATTTTAACTCAATTTGGTGGTCCAGACGGAGAGCTTGGTGCATCACTAAGATATTTAAGTCAAAGATTTGCTATGGTTACACCAGAGGCTAAAGCAACACTTAATGATATTGCTACAGAAGAACTTGCTCATTTAGAAATTATTGGTGCAATGTGTTTACAGCTTAGCGAAAATGCTGACCCAGAAGAAATAAAAAAATCAGGATTTGACAGATATTATGTGGACCATGGCAAAGGAATTTATCCTGCCAGTGCATCAGGTATGCCATTTACAGCAGCATACATTCAATCAAAAGGCGACCCTATAACTGACATCTATGAAGATATGGCTGCCGAACAAAAAGCAAGGTCTACCTATGAATATATAATGGATTTAACCGATGACCAAGATGTTCTTGAACCTCTAAGATTTTTAAGGGCAAGGGAAATTGTGCATTTTCAAAGGTTTGGAGAGGCATTAAGAAAAGTTCAGGACTATATGGATTCTAAGCGTCAATTTATAATTAAAAAACCTGAATTTTCAAGAGGTTCTTGCTGTCCTATGAAAGACAGCAAAAATAAATGTAAAAAAAGTTAAAATATCCTTTTAAAAAACTTCTGCCCATATAGAAATATCTATATAGGCAGATAATTTTGTTAGTTAATTTTTGACATTATCTTTTCATTAAAAAACTTATTAATTTCTTCAGGTTTAACGCTGAAATATTCTCCGTCTACCTGTATAGACACATCTTCACCACAGTGACCTAAACAAAATGTTCCGGAAATTTCAACCTTATCACTTACACCGTTTTTTTCAATAGCCTGCTGAAAGCCATTAATAACATTATAGGAGCCTTTTAAATGACAGGCTGAACCAATACATACTGAAATTTTAACCATAGTTATCACTCCTTATTTCCATAATGAACATGCAATAAATCATGTACCTTACCCTTTAACAAGCCACTATATAAGCTCATCATAAGAGGATTTTCTTCTGACCTCTTATTAGTACACATTCTATCTGCTTCATACAAATCATCACTTCTTTTTACTCTGCCGTCATAATCTGTAAATGGCTGACCTGCACCATTTATACAACCACCGGGACAAGCCATAACCTCAACTAAATCATAGTGCTTACCTGCCTTAATTTCTTTAATAAGATTATCGGCATTTTTAAGTCCGCTTACAACAGCAATTTTAAGTTCTTTATCACCATATTCTACAGTAGCTTCCTTAACACCTTCAAGACCTCTTACACCATTAAAAGCAAGAGTTCTTAAAGCAGATAATGACTTATCATTTGCAACTCGTCTTATAACAGCTTCTGTTACACCACCTGTAACACCGAAGATTACACCTGCACCTGAAATTGAACCAAAAGGCATATCAATAGATTCAGGCTCTATTTCTGAAAATACTATACCGGCTTCTCTAATCATCTGTATAAGTTCTTGAGTAGTTATAACATAATCTATAACAGGAGAGCCGTCTTCTCTCTTAAATTCAGGTCTTGCAGCTTCAAACTTCTTAGCTGTACAAGGCATAATTGCTACATTTACAACTCTCTTTCTGCTTGTTTTGTATTGTTCTTTTATAACATTACCAAACATTTGCATTGGAGAACGGCAAGTAGAAACATTAGGAAGAAGTTCAGGATAGTTTCTTTCACAATACTGAACCCATGCAGGACAGCAAGAAGTAAATAAAGGAATATTTTTATTTTCAGATACTCTTTCTAAAAATTCATTAGCTTCCTCAAGTACAGTTAAGTCTGCACCTGTTGCAGTATCAAACACTTCATTAAAGCCAATTCTTCTCATAGATGCAACAATTTTACCCATTACATCTCCGCCTGTTAAGCCAAATTCCTTAGCTACAGCCACTCTTACGGCAGGAGCAATCTGTGCAACTACCTTAACATCTTCTTTATCTATTTCTTTCCACAATCTTTGACTGTCATTTTTAATTACGATAGCACCTGTAGGACAGACAGCGGCACATTGACCACAGCCTACACAATTACTTTCAGCAATAGGAATATCAAAAGCTGTAGAAACCTTCATTTTTGAGCCTCTGTGTGCAAAATTAATAGCACCTACATTTTGAACTTCATTACATACTCTTACACAGTCACCGCATAAAATACATTTATTAGCATCTCTAACAATAGAAAGTGATGAAGTATCTAACTTAGGCTCTGAGGCTGTATTTGGAAATCTTACAGATTTTATACCAAATCTGCTTGATAATTCCTGTAATTTACAATTACCATTTTTTTCACAAGTTGTACAATCTCTACAATGATTAGAAAGCAAAAGCTCTAATATCATTTTTCTGTGTTTTCTTAATTTTGGAGTATTTGTGAAAATTTCTGCACCGGGCTTTGGTGGTGTTGAACAGGCAGCCTCTACTCCGCCCCATTTATTTTCCACCATACACATACGACAGGCTCCATACACAGAAAGTTCAGAATGATAGCAGAATGTAGGTAAATCAATTCCTGCTTTTCTTATAAGTTCAAGTATATTCTTTTCTCCCTCTATTGCAACAGGGATATTATCTATAATCATATAATTATTATTTGCCACCTGTTACACCTCCTTAACTGCACCAAAATTACAATTATCCTTACAAGCTCCACACTTAATACACTTTGTTGTATCAATCACAAACGGATGTTTAATTTCTCCGCTAATAGCCTCTACAGGACAATTTCTGGCACATTTTGAACAGCCTTTGCAAAGCTCAGGGTCTATTACATAAGTAATAAGTTTCTTACAGTTTCCTGCCGGACACTTTTTATCTATAATATGAGCTTCATATTCATCTCTAAAGTTTTTAATTGTAGATACAACAGGCATAGCTGCTGTTTTACCAAGTCCGCAAAGTGCTGTTTGAGAAATTGTATCAGCAAGTTCAAGTAATAATTCTATATCATCTTCAACACCATTACCTGCTACAATTCTTTCAAGAATTTCCAACATTCTCTTTGTACCCTCTCTACAAGGCACACACTTACCACAAGATTCATTTTGAGTAAAGTTCATAAAAAATCTTGCTACTTCTACCATACATGTACTTTCATCCATTACTACAAGACCACCTGAGCCAATCATAGCTCCTACTCTTTTTAATGAATCAAAATCCAAAGGTAAATCTAAATTTGGAGTAATAAGGCAACCACCGGAAGGTCCGCCAATCTGAACAGCTTTAAACTTCTTTCCGCCTTTCATACCGCCACCAATATCAAAAATAATTTCTCTTAAAGTTGTACCCATTGGTACTTCAATAAGACCGGTATTTTGAATATTACCTGTTAAAGCAAATGCCTTAGTTCCCGGACTTGTTTCAGGTCCAATAGACTTATACCACTTAGCACCCTTTGTAATAATTTTAGGTACATTGGCATAAGTTTCTACATTATTAAGAACAGTAGGCTTTTCAAACAAACCTTTTTCAACAGTTCTAGGAGGTTTTACTCTAGGCATACCTCTTTTACCTTCTATTGATGCAGTTAAGGCTGAACCCTCACCACATACAAAGGCACCTGCACCCTTATTTATATGAAAATCAAAGCTAAAATCACTGCCTAAGATATTTTCACCTAATAAACCAATTTCTCTGGCTTGATTAATAGCATTTTCAAGTCTTGATACTGCCATAGGATATTCTGCTCTAACATAAATATAGCCTTCATTTGAGCCTGTAGCAATACCAGCAATCATCATACCTTCAAGCATTCTGTGAGGGTCACCCTCCATAATACTTCTATCCATAAAAGCACCAGGGTCACCTTCATCACCATTACACACTACATAATGAATAGGCTCTTTTTGATTTTTTACCTGACGCCATTTTCTGCCTGTTGGGAAACCGCCGCCACCACGACCTCTTAATGCAGATTCTTCAACTTCGTCAATTATTTCATCTTTTGTCATTTCAAATAAGGCTTTTTCAAAGGCTTCATATCCACCTATAGCTAAATATTCCTTAATTGAAGTAGCGTCAATATGTCCACAGTGTTCAAGAACTACTCTATGCTGTTTTGCATAGAAAGGAATATCCTCCTGTCTTATGTAAGGCTTTCCTTCTACTTTATATAAAAGTCTTTCAACAACTTCTTTATTGACAATAGTCTTTTCAACTATATCTTCGCAATCTTCTAATTTAACCTTTGTATATAATATACCCTCAGGTTCAATTCTAACTAAAGGACCCATTTCACAAAAGCCATGACAACCACTTTTCTTAACGCCAATAGACTCCTCGTGAGGGTCTTTTTCTATTTCTACACTACACTTTATGCCCTTTTCCTCTATAAGCTCAACAAGTCTGTCGTGAATATCCATAGAGCCACCGGCAACACAGCCTGTACCACCACAAACTAATATTTTTCTTGTTTGTAATTTTAAAGAAGCTGAACAGGCATTTCTAAGTTCAATTAAATCATTTCTACTTTTAAGCATTCTTTTCAGCCTCCTTTAATTCTTTAATAATAGCACTTGCCTTATCAGGAGTCATAGAAGGATTAACCTTATCATTAACGGTCATAGCAGGAGCTAAGCCACAGGCTCCAAGACAACTTACAGTTTCAACTGTAAATAACAAATCATCTGTTGTAACCTTATCTTCTGACAAACCAAGTTCCTCTCTTAATCTTTCAAGAACAGGAATTGATTTTCTTACATGACAGGCTGTACCGTCACATACTTTAATAATATATTTTCCTTTAGGTTCAAGAGAGAAATTCTCATAAAAAGTTGCAACACTATATATATCAGCCTCACTTGTATCAAGTTTTTTAGCTATGTAAGGAAAAATTTCTCTAGGCAAATAATGATAATGTTCCTGAATATTCTGTAAAATAGCAATAATTGCACTTTTCTTAAAATCATTTAATTCAAGAGCATTATCAACAACAGAAAAATCAAAATTGTTGTTCATTTCATATCGTTCCTTTCTTTGTTCTATCCTACCATTATAAATTATCAATAATAGATATGCAAGGATTTTAGACTAATTAGACAATATTTTGTTTATATTCAACATTTTTCCAGTATAATTATTGTGTATTATCACCTATAAAATACTCCCCGTATTTTTATACGGGGAGTATAAAATAATAATTATCTAGGATATTTAATCTGAGCCTGTGCAGCAGCAAGTCTTGCAATAGGAACTCTAAATGGAGAACAACTTACATAAGTTAAGCCAACCTTGTGACAGAACTCTACAGAAGATGGGTCGCCACCATGTTCACCACAAATACCTAACATAATATCAGGTCTTGTCTGTCTGCCTAATTTAGCTGCCATTTCAATAAGTCTGCCTACACCCTTTTGGTCTAATCTTGCAAATGGGTCAGATTCATAAATCTTACTATCATAATAAGCATCTAAGAACTTACCTGCATCATCTCTTGAGAAACCAAATGTCATCTGAGTAAGGTCATTTGTACCAAATGAGAAGAATTCAGCTTCCTTAGCAATTTCATCAGCAGTAATAGCTGCTCTAGGAATTTCAATCATAGTACCAACCTTATATTTAAGGTCAACACCTGCTTCAGCAATAATCTTATCAGCAGTCTTAACAACTACACTCTTAACATAAGCTAATTCCTTAACTTCACCAACAAGAGGAATCATAATTTCAGGAACAATATTCCACTCTGGGTGAGCCTTTGAAACATTTATAGCAGCCTTAATAACAGCTTCTGTCTGCATTTCAGCAATTTCAGGATAAGTAACGGCAAGTCTACAGCCTCTATGACCCATCATAGGGTTAAATTCATGTAATGAAGCAATAATAGCCTTAATATCATCAACACTCTTACCCTGTGTATCTGCTAAAAGCTTAATATCAGCTTCTTCAGTAGGTACAAATTCATGTAATGGAGGGTCAAGGAAACGAATGTTTACGTGCTTTCCTTCCATAGTTTCATATAATTTTTCAAAGTCACCCTGCTGCATTGGTTCTAATTTAGCAAGAGCAGCCTTTCTCTGTTCAACAGTTTCTGAACAAATCATTTCTCTGATAGCAGCAATTCTGTCACCTTCAAAGAACATATGCTCAGTTCTGCAAAGACCAATACCTTGAGCACCAAATGCAACTGCCTGAGCAGCATCTCTAGGAGTATCAGCATTAGTTCTTACTTCTAAGGCACGATATTTATCAGCCCAATCCATAATTCTACCAAATTCACCACTAATAGAAGCTTCAACAGTCTTAATAGCTTCACCATAGATATTACCAGTAGAACCATCTAAAGAAATCCAGTCACCTTCAGTATACGTTCTGCCGGCAAGCTCAAACTTCTTATTTTCTTCATCCATCTTAATATCGCCACAACCAGATACACAACAAGTACCCATACCTCTGGCAACAACGGCAGCATGAGATGTCATACCACCTCTAACTGTTAAGATACCCTGAGCAAAGTTCATACCTTCAATATCTTCAGGAGAAGTTTCAAGTCTTACAAGTACAACCTTTTCGCCTGATTTTGCCCACTTAACAGCATCTTCAGCAGTAAATACTATTCTACCGCAAGCAGCACCAGGGCTGGCAGCAAGAGCATTAGCTACAGGCTTAGCAGCCTTTAAAGCCTCTGCATCAAACTGAGGATGTAATAAAGCATCTAACTGCTTAGGGTCAATCATACAAACAGCTTCCTGCTCACTAATCATGCCTTCATCAACAAGGTCACAAGCAATCTTTAAAGCAGCAGCAGCAGTTCTCTTACCATTTCTAGTCTGGAGCATATAAAGTTTCTTATCTTCAATAGTAAACTCCATATCCTGCATATCTCTGTAATGACCTTCAAGCTTATTACAAATATCTACAAACTGGTCATATACTTCAGGCATAACATCCTTTAACTGGTCAATAGTCTGAGGAGTTCTAACACCGGCAACAACATCTTCGCCCTGTGCATTCATAAGGAATTCACCAAAGAGTTTCTTTTCGCCTGTAGCAGGGTTACGAGTAAATGCAACACCTGTACCTGATGTATCACCCATATTACCAAATACCATAGACTGTACATTTACAGCAGTTCCCCAAGAACCAGGTATATCATTCATTCTTCTATAATAAATAGCTCTAGGATTATCCCAAGAACGGAATACAGCCTTAACAGCACCCATTAACTGGTCCTTAGGGTCTGTTGGGAAGTCCTCACCGATTTTAGCCTTATATTCAGCCTTAAACTGTTCAGCAAGTTCCTTTAAATCTTCGGCTGTAAGCTCAGTATCAAGCTTAACACCTCTTTTTTCCTTCATCTGGTCAATAAGCTGTTCAAAATACTTTTTGCCAACTTCCATAACTACATCAGAATACATCTGAATAAATCTACGATATGAATCATAAGCAAATCTAGGATTGTTAGTCTTTTTAGCAAAAGCCTCTACAACCTCATCATTTAAACCAAGATTAAGAATTGTGTCCATCATACCAGGCATAGATGCTCTGGCACCTGAACGAACAGAAACTAAAAGAGGATTTTCCAAATCACCAAATTTTTTACCGGTTATATCTTCCATCTTAGAGATATATTCCATAATCTGCTCTTTAATTTCATCATTAATAGTTTCACCATCAGCATAATACTGAGTACATGCCTCTGTTGAAATAGTGAAACCCTGAGGTACAGGCATACCAAGATTAGTCATTTCAGCAAGGTTAGCACCCTTACCGCCTAATAACTCTCTCATTGAGCCATTACCTTCCTTGAATAAGTAAACATACTTTTTACCCATTTTGTCTTTCGCCTCCTAATAGTATAATTGCAGCAATACAGCTAAACTTAAGTATATTGCACAATTTATGTTGTATGTATGATACCACAATTTAGTAATAAAATCAATAACTTTTTCGTAAATTTATAGTTTTTTTGTTATATTTTATATAAATATCTATAAATAACCGACAAAAAAACGCCCTATGCAATAAAACATAGGGTGAAAATTTTTTAGAATTTAATCTTTTCAGCTATATAAGCTTTTAATTCGGAAATCTTAACTCTTTCCTGTTCCATAGTATCTCTATCTCTAACTGTTACACAGTTATCCTCTAATGAGTCAAAGTCATAAGTAATACAGAAAGGAGTACCAATTTCATCCTGTCTTCTATATCTCTTACCTATAGACTGAGCATCATCAAAATCACACATAAAATCAGATGATAACTCTTGATATACCTCCATAGCCTTTTCTGAAAGCTTTTTAGAAAGAGGTAAAATTGCAGCCTTAATAGGAGCTAATGCAGGGTGAAATCTTAAAACTGTTCTTGTGTCACCTTCTGATATTTCTTCCTCATCATAAGCCTCACATAAGAAAGCAAGAGTTACTCTGTCAGCACCAAGAGATGGCTCAATACAATATGGTACATACTTTTCATTAGTTGAAGCATCAAAATACTCCATAGCTTCACCTGAATGAGCAGCATGAGCTTTAAGGTCAAAGTCAGTTCTTGAGGCAATACCCCATAACTCACCCTTGCCAAATGGGAACATATACTCAATATCTGTAGTTGCATTACTGTAATGAGCAAGTTCAGCAGGGTCATGGTCACGCATAACAATATTATCTTTATTTATGTTAAGAGAAAGGAGCCAGTTCTTGCAATAGTCTTTCCAATAAGTAAACCATTCAAGTTCAGTTCCAGGCTTACAGAAAAATTCAAGTTCCATTTGCTCAAACTCTCTTGTTCTAAAAATAAAGTTACCAGGAGTAATTTCATTTCTAAAAGATTTACCAATCTGACCTATACCAAAAGGTACTTTCTTTCTTGTTGTTCTCTGAACATTTTTAAAGTTTACAAAAATACCCTGTGCTGTTTCAGGACGCATATATACTACATTTTTAGCTTCTTCTGTAACACCTGCATGAGTTTTAAACATAAGGTTAAACTGTCTAATATCAGTGAAATTATGAGCACCGCAAGATGGACAAGGAATATTATTTTTATTAATATATTCTGTCATTTCTTCATTAGTCCAACCGTCTGCTCCGCCTTCAATATTATTTGCCTTATTATAGTCCTCGATAATATTATCAGCTCTAAATCTTTCGTGACATTCTTTACAATCCATAAGAGGGTCATTAAAACCACCTACATGACCTGATGCAACCCAAACCTGAGGATTCATTAAAATAGCACAGTCTACACCTACATTATAAGGACTTTCCTGCACAAACTTCTTCCACCAAGCTTTTTTTACATTGTTTTTAAGCTCAACACCTAAAGGACCGTAATCCCATGAATTTGCTAATCCACCATAAATTTCAGAACCGGGATAAACAAATCCTCTTGCCTTTGCTAATGCCACTACCTTTTCCATTGACTTTTCCATTTTTTTCCTCCTTAATCTAATATTGGATTATATGATAAACCACAATACTTATTTTCATAAAAACTAATTTCACCTTGATCAGTTACAATAATGTGGTCCAATATAGCAATATCTAT
>JBJFFW010000296.1:0-2279 GCA_051892075.1 Lachnospirales bacterium | reverse complement strand
GCCTCCTTGAAAGCATCAGGAAGGTGAGATGGGGTAAATGAATTACCCACATCTATTGCAACTACAGATATGCCCTGCTCCAATGCCTGTTTAGCAAAATTTAAGTTTAAATAAGTCTTTCCATAACCACTTATACCTGTGATAAAAATATGGTTGTTGCCTATATTGTTGCAACAAATAGTATTATTAAGTTTAGAAATCCCAATAGTTAATAACGGCATTTTTTTCATTTTTACTTCCTCCATTCTCATTTTTAGTCTTTACAATAACAAAGCTTCTTTGTGCATTATCAGCATCTAAATAATCTATTGTTCTCTTACATTCAAAACTTCCTCTGTTATGAATAAGGATATTCTCGTCTTGCAATATTTTCAAAACATTCTTAGTTTTTAATCCCATATTCATATTTCTAACTATGACATTATTTACAGTATCGTAGCTTATCCAAATTTCATTATCAAAAATAAAAACATATTTGTTTATATCATCTGATGTATGTAATTTGTTATCATATTTTTTAACCAATATTCCACTTTCAATGGTATCATATACTGTGTCCAGATACAATTTAGTAATATTTTTTGTATCAACAATATCTCTTTCAAAAAAAGCCTTAATATATGAGTCATAATTAAATTTAAGGTTTAAAAGTTTATTTAAGCTAAGGGAATACTTATTAAACAAGAACTTTTCAAACATAACAAGAGAAATTTTGATAGCTCTATATGTATCATAGCTATCCTCTTTTACTCCTTCAAAACTTTCACTGTTAATAATATCAGGTATGTTTAAAGTAGCTGCATAGGTCAAATAATCCTTTATGGTATCACCTAAATAACATTTTTTCTTCAAAGCATCATTTAGTGCTTTTAAGTTTACATCATCAACTTCAATATCAAAAAATAAACTTGGATTTATAATATAGGAAAGAGCATTACTTAATAATATTGTAAGTGCCTGTGAGTTAAACTTAACACTATCAACATCAATAGCTCCTCTATAACAGGATAATTCTTTTATAGTATCAAAATTACCCTTAACAGCCTTATCCTTAAAATTGCAATCCCTGCTATCTATAATTAAAGGAGAATCCTTAACATAAGAAATCTCTTTGTTAAACTTAACTACTCCACTTCTAAGACCAACAAAACCTCTATAGCTAAAAATATTAAAAAATAAATCAGCAATTTTGTTGACTAAATTATTATCTCCACTTAAAATAAGAAATTTATTAGCTTCAATACCATATCTCTTTAATAGTGAAAAATTAATAGAGTATATTAATGCTCCCAGTATCATTATTTTTTGTGTATCATTATTAAATACAGAAAATATACCTAATGATATTTCACAGCTTTTAATAGGCTCATTTGTGTTACTAAGAGTAAGTAAGCTGTTAGTATACGGAGAATCTATGTCAAAAATTTTGCTTTCAGCTAAATAATAAACATTATTATTGTTTGTATCCGTTTCCCAACCATTATTATAAGGAACATACATAGTATTACTATTTGAAGCTATTTCGTATATATGTCTTATTAATAATAACCCAAGCTTTTCTGCAGTATCTTTGAGAATAACACTGAAACCATTTTTATTAAATATCTCTAATACTTTTTTAGGAGTAAATTCCTTTTCGCTTATAATAAAAGTTCCCTCTTTATTGTCATCTTTTACCTTTATATAGATAAAACCCGGCAATTTATATCTGGGGTCATAGTAAACTGGGTAAGCACTAACTATATGCCACATACCAAAGTAATTCATAGAGTTTCTTGTACCGTCATTTCTTACAACATTATAGTATGTGCAGTTTCTTGCTGGGACTAATGCCTCTGTCCTTAAAATATCAGTTTTCTCAAGCTGATTTATTCTAGCTCTCATATTCATATTATCTCTTTCAGCTTTTTCAAGAGCCGTTCTTAACCAGTAGTTATCATATAACACATTATTTACAATCATTTGATTATACATAATCATCATCCTTTCAATTTTTGGGGCTGAAATACAGCCCCATTTTTTTATTTTTTAATAAAGGTCATTTAATTTAGCCATTTCTTTAACCTTGTGGTCATCAAGTACATGAGCATAAGTATCAAGAGTAAATGCTACAGAATAATGACCTAAAATTACACTAAGGGTTTTTACATCCATCTTTCTTTCAAGACATCTTGTAGCAAAGGTGTGCCTTAAAGCGTGGAAGGTTATACCCTTGTCCTTTAAGCCTGCACCAATAAGAATTTTGTGGTAATAATCTTTAAAGGTCCTAGGCTCTAGGT
>JBJFFW010000295.1:6224-10270 GCA_051892075.1 Lachnospirales bacterium | reverse complement strand
GTTTGTAAAGGCTTTTTTTAAATTATTTTTTAGTGTTTTTATAATTTTTACAGGCGAATTTACAATTTATACAATTTTTTTTACAAATACCCTTTTTTCTTTCAATAAAATAAGTCATTATTGAGAGAATTATTATTAAAATTATTAATAAATATATCATTTTTACTCCTTATTTTACTACATTTACATAGCCTTGAGGAACTCCTCCGTTATAGACCATATCAACTATAACTATTTTTCTTTTTATAATTAAATTTTTGCATAGGGCAGGAGTAACTATAGCAACTTCGCTTTCAACATCAAGCCATAATTTATAATTTACCTGATTTACACCACAGGATTTAAAACTGCTGTTGTAGTCAATTTTAGTCTGTCCCATTTGATTTAGGGTTATATTAATATTAGGACCTGAATTTGATAGAATTGGTGAATTTAAAAATGTACCTATTGGAATTTTAACCTTTTTATCTTCTATATTATTAAGTCGTTCTGATATAATTTCTCCCAGTTCATTACACATATTATTTACGGTTATTGTGTTGGTGTTTACATATTCTGTTTGGTTGTTCATATAGGAAGAAGTAAAATCCTGTTGAGTAAGATTATTCTCAGATACAAAATTTTTATAAGCCAAGCTTATTTCTTTATTTACAGTAGTAACTGCATATTTTTGTGTAATATCTACAATAATGGGTAAAACGAATTTATTGTAGGAAAAGGATATAATAACAAATATAGTTAATGAAATTGTAATAATTTTGAATTTTATGCTAAACATTTTTAATATTTTTAAAAATTATACTTTATATATTCTAATATTTCTGTTATAATTAACGGGAATGACAATAAAATCTCTTAAAAAATTTTATTCATTAATATATATGACAAAGGAGAGGGTTAAATGACACAGCCTGATAATAAAAAGCGTGACATTAATTCTAAAGATAATAAGGCAGTTCCAAGAAAAGCTGCAAATCACAAAAAAACTAAGGCTGAAGCTGAAAAAAAGACTAATAAAAAACAGCTTCAGAAAAAGAAAGTATCTAAAAAAAGGTCACAGCCTTTTACAATCTTTTTAACAACTTTGCTTGTTATTTTTATTACTGTGCTATTTGCAATAGGTGGTGCATTAATAGGCGGATATGTGGGTATTATAAATAGCATACCTGACCTTGGAGTTGTAGGCATTAAGCCAGGCTCATACACTTCCTACATATATGACAGTGAAGGAGAGGAAATTGGCAAGCTCCATGGAAATGAAAACAGAGAGTATGTCACTTTAGACCAAATTCCTGAATATATGCAAAAT
This sequence comes from Lachnospirales bacterium, assembly GCA_051892075.1. Taxonomy (GTDB): domain Bacteria; phylum Bacillota; class Clostridia; order Lachnospirales; family CAG-274; genus HGM11788. The sequence continues at coordinate 8,961 of JBJFFW010000295.1, read as the reverse complement.
GCAGTAATTGCAATAGAAGACGAGAGATTTTATGAGCATGACGGCGTTGATATTAAAGGCTTTATGAGAGCTGCATATTCAACTCTTACAAATAAACAGCTTCAGGGTGGTTCTACAATTACTCAGCAGCTTATTAAAAATAATATTACAAAAGTTACAAGAAATACTTTAAAGACAAAAATTAAAGAACAGTATCTTGCTTTAAAGTACGAAAAGGTGCTTACAGAACAGTACAACGGCTCTAAGGAAGATGCTAAAAAATATATTTTGGAGCTTTATCTTAATACCATAGGACTTGGACATGGATATAATGGTGTAAAGGTAGCAGCCGAGGGGTATTTTGGAAAAGAGCCTAAGGATTTAACTTTGGCAGAGTGTGCCTGTATAGCAGGTATTACAAATAATCCTTCTCTTTATTCTCCAAGAACAAATCCGGAGAACAATAAGAAAAGACAGACTACCATTTTAAATTATATGTTAGCTCAAGGACTTATTACTCAAGAAGAATATGACAATGCAATTAATGAAGATATTTATTCGGGAGTAAGAAGTGCTAATGTAATAAATGAAGACGGTACAACTTCTGATACTGTTATTCACAGCTATTATGAAGATGCTACTATTGACCAGGTTTCAACTGATTTACAAACTAAATATAATATGACAAGCAAACAGGCATCAAAAATTATATATGATGGTGGTTTGCAGATTTATTCAAATCTTGATAAAAATATTCAGGAAATTGTTGATGATGAATATAAAGATGATGATAATTTCCCTTGGGTTACTTATTGTTATGATGCAACTTATACTGTATCAGTTGAAAATAATGACACAGGAGAACAGACTCATTCAGATTATCAGGAATTTGCCCGTTCAAAAGAGGAAGCTATGTCTTGGGCAGAGGATAAAAAGGCTGAAGTTAAGGCAAACCTTGCCTCTAATGAACAGATAGTTGCCGAAAAGGTAAATTATAGTCCACAGCCACAGTCATCAATGGCCATTATTGACTATCACACAGGTGAGGTTAAGGCTATTTCAGGTGGCAGAGGTGAAAAGACTGTAAATAGAGCCTTTAACAGAGCTACCGACTCTACAAGACAGCCTGGTTCTGTATTTAAGCCTTTGGCAGCTTATGCTCCTGCTTTTGACCTTGGAAAAATGAATGCAGCTACAATAGTTGTAGACGAACCATATTCTACTGCTGACGGTTACACCCCTAAAAACTGGTGGGGTAATTCCTACAGAGGTGCTGTTACTGCAAGAACAGGTCTTAAAGACTCTATGAATATTGTTGCAGTTAAAATTATGGTGGCAACAGGCATTGATTTATGTTATGATTATCTTCTTAATTTTGGTTTTACAACTCTTGAAAATGATAATCATGCTTCAACTGCCCTTGGTGGTCTTACAAATGGTGTAACACAGGTTGAAGTTGCTGCAGCTTATGGCACTCTTGCAAATAACGGTGAATATTTAAGACCTATGTTTTACAGCAAGGTTCTTGACCACGATGGAAATATTCTTCTTGAAAATACTCAAGAGCCTACACAGGTTGTTAAATCTTCAACAGCATTTATTCTTACAGACCTTATGACAAGTGTTGTTACAGAAGGTACAGGTACAGCAGCAAGATTTAGAAATACAGCTATGCCTATTTCAGGTAAGACAGGTACAACTACAGATTCTAAGGACTTAACCTTTGTAGGTTATACTCCTTATTATGTAGCAAGTATTTGGCTTGGCTATGACAGATATAATGATAAGGTTAAGAATATGAGTAACATCAACCAGTCTGCTCATTTAAAAATCTGGAGAGATGTTATGGAAAAAGTTCACGAGGACTTGGAAGTTATTGATTTTCCTGTTCCTGACACTGTTGAAAAGGCAACTGTATGTAAATACACAGGCAAACAGGCGTCTTACAGTTGTCCGTCTGTTACAGGCTATTTTGAAAAGGGTACTCCTGCTACAGAGGAATGGTGTAGTGGAAGTCATAGAGGTATAGAGGCTTTTGGCGGCGGAAATATTTATTCAGGATATACAGGTCCAGGGTCTTCTTCAACAAGAAGCAGAAACAACAGTTCATCATCATCTTCTGAAAGCACAGGTTCAGAAAGTGGTGATAATGGAGATAATACGGGAGATGACAATAGCTCCTCTCAAAGCACAGGAGATGGTACTGACCAAGGTTCAAGTGATAATTCACAATCTTCCGGAGCTTCAAATGATAGTGCATCAACTGATAGTGAATAGTTTTAAATTAAAAAGCTTCGGTTTAACAATCGGAGCTTTTTATGGCTACATATAAAAGGAGGTTTTTTAAATGAAAATAACTTTAAATCCCGATAAGGATATAGTAAAAATTGTAAAAGAGGGTTTAAAGCAAAGAGGTGGCTACTGTCCTTGTGTTGTTGAAAAGAGTGAAAATACAAAGTGTATGTGCAAGGAATTTAGAGAACAGGTGGCTGACCCTGATTTTACAGGTTTTTGTCATTGCAGATTGTATTATAAATCCAATGACTAAAAGACAGGTAATAAGTAATAAGTAACAAAACTTGTCAATGTAGGGGCGAACGGTGTTCGCCTCTACAGAGAAAGTGTTGGTTTACTTTAGTGTATTTTATCATAAGTTTAATAAACTAATATTTGATTAAATGTTTAATAACCTAAAGTAAATTCATAAGGATTGACTTAGTCAATCCGCCAAAAATTTTTGCTAAGCTTTTTAAAAAGC
>JBJFFW010000295.1:0-6124 GCA_051892075.1 Lachnospirales bacterium | reverse complement strand
AAAGCCCCCAAAAATTAAATCTGTTTATTAACTGTTTCATATTCATTATCATAATGAAAATAAGGACAACTATAATGAGAATAGCTGTAATATTTAGCTACTTCATCTTCATCAACGCTTATTTCACAATACTGACTCTCTCCCTCATCATCATAAACATAATGTGAGCAATACTCACAGCTATTCATATTGTTCATTTTATCAACTCCAAATAAATTTTTAGGTAATTATATCATAAATTATTACAGATTTCTACTAACCTTGACGAATTTTGATAAATGTGTTATCATAAAGTGACAAATTAACCCGTATTATAGGTAACCAATTTTAGGTGAGGATATGAAGATTAAAAAAAGTGTATTTTTAATATTTGCATTTGTTTTAAGTTTAACTATATTTGTTACAAGCACTCTTTCTGATACCAGAGTTAACTCAAGCCTTAAACTTCTTAAAAAGGTTGAAAGCGTTGCCTCAGATAATGGAGGAAAGCTTGATTATGACAATTATAATGAAGCCTTTGCAGTAGCCTATCTTACTGCTTTTTATGAAAAAGATGTAAGAGAGATTACAGAGGAGGAAGTAAGCAAAGAATTTAATAATATATTTGAAAAAAAAGACGATAAATTTGCTACAAAGCATATTTCTGCCGTACTTGAAAGTATGGATTTTGACAGAGAATTTAAAAACAGGCTTGACCATAATTATTATGGGGAAATAAGCACTCTTGCTACTATAAAAAGTAAGGGTTTTTATGTTTCCCAAAATAATGAAAAGTATTACAATATTGCCTACAGTGGTGATAATATGCACATTTCAGGCTGTGGACCTATTTCTTTGTCTATTGCACTTAATATGGTTTCGGGCAAATCTGTATATGATGCTGAAACTCTTGCTTTGTGGGCAAAAAATAATGGATATATGGACCCTACATCTGGTACGGTATGGTCCTTTATTCCCGATTATGCCACAGAACAGGGCTTTAGTGTGGAATCTACGGGAATTGGAAATGCAAAGGCTCTTGAGGATTATTTTAAAGAGGGTGCAGTTATTATAACCTGTATGAATAGGGGAGTTTTTACTGACCAAGGGCATTTTATAGTGTGGTCAGGTCTTGATTCAGAGGGAAATGTTCAGGTAGTTGACCCTATTAGTATTTACAGAACTAACAAGAATTGGCCGGTTGAAATGATGCTTAAAAATTCAAAGGGTACTTTCTGGGTTATTAAAAAGTAGGAGGTATCAATATGAAAAGATTTATGTTTTTTATAATAATTTTACTGGCTTTGATTTTGCTTTTTTCCTTTGGACTTTTAAAAAATAAATTTTTTAAATCAGAAATTCCTGTTGAAGAAGGCTATGTTGTGTCTGAATCAAAAAATCAGTATTTTAGCCTTTCAGAAAAAGGTGATAATATAATTTTACTTAGAGGACAGGTTAAAGACGGCACACATTCTAAAATTAAAGTATGTGTTAAAGACAAGGAAAGAGCAAGTATTATTTTGCAAAATTCTTTTGCAATTTCAGATGAAGCCTTTGAATATGAAATTAATATGCCTGAAAACTCCACAAATGCCTATATAGACCTTTATTATGATGAGGGAGCGGGACTTCCTATTTGTATTAGTGCAATTAATGCAGTAAATAATGGTGGTAAATGGAAAATAACAGAAAACGAAAACACAGAAGTTAATAATAAAATTTTGTCAAAGGCAAATAAAAACAGTTTTCTCTATTCTGATTCAGAGCTTAAAGATATTCCACAGGGAATTATGGTTTTAAGTGATACAATTACAAAATCTCACACTACTGATTATGATAAGGCTTATGCTATTTATTTATGGCTTTGCGAACATATTTATATAGATGAAAATATTACAGATGAAAGCCTTTTATATTCATATAATACAAGAATTTGTTCAACTAAAAGCTATGCAAATTTATTTGCCGCAATGTTAAGAGTTCAGGGAATACCTGCAACAATTACAGAATGTGAAGGCGGTTATGTATTTAATGAAATTTATGTAAATAACAAATGGCTTAATGTTCAGATTGACAGAGATACCTTTAATAAGTACATTTCTCATCAATATATTTATAACAGAAAAAATGTTTATACTCATTTTGGAGTGCCAAATGATATTATTTCAGCAAATTATATAGTAAATTCTCAGAAAAAATAAACTATAATAATTGACAATTTTAAAAATATATTTTACAATAAATATAAATTAAAATCACGAAAACTATACATTAGGAGGAATTTTTATGAAAAAATTATTATCTGTTTTAACTATGGCTGTCCTTTCTCTTTCAATGCTTGCAGGCTGTGGTGGCGGTGCAGCTCAGTCAGGAGATAGTGCAAGTGCAGAAGATGTCCAGATTGGTATTATCCAGTATACAGCTCATCCTGCTCTTGATGCTGCAAGAGAGGGCTTTATTAGCAAATTATCTGAGCATGGCTATAAAGACGGTGAAAACTGTACTATTGATGTGCAGAATGCTCAGGCTGACCAGTCTAATTTAAAGACTATTTCTCAGAAATTTGTAACTGACGGCAAGGACCTTGTTTTAGCTATTGCAACTCCTGCTGCTCAGTCAATGGCTGCTGAAACTAAGGATATTCCTATTTTAGTTACTGCTGTTACTGACCCTGCTCAGTCAGGTCTTTGTGAAAGCAATGAAGTTCCTAACACAAATGTTTCAGGTACTTCAGACCTTACTCCTGTTAAAGAACAGATTGCTCTTTTAAAGCAGATTTTACCAGAGGCTAAAAAGATTGGTATTATGTACTGCTCAGGCGAACAGAATTCTGTAATTCAGGCTGAAATGGCTAAGGAAGCAGCTAAGGAAAACGGTCTTGAAACAGAAGAATTAACTGTTTCAAACACTAATGATGTTGCAGAGGTTACTACTTCAGCTTTAGGCAAGTTTGATGCTCTTTATGTTCCTACTGATAATATTTTAGCATCTTCTATGCCTTTAGTATCAAGTATTACAAATCCTGCCGGTTTACCTCTTTTTGTTGGTGAACAGGGTATGGTTGAAGGCGGCGGTTTAGCTTCTGTTGCTGTAAACTATACTAATCTTGGTGAACTTACTGGTCAGATGGCAGTAGATATCTTTAATGGTGCTGATATTAAGAATATGGCTATTCAGTATACTGAAAACCCAGAGCTTATTATTAATGAAACTGCTGCGGCTGAACTTGGTGTTACAATTCCTGATGATGTTAAGACTAAGGCTACAGTTGTAAATACTAATACTGAGTCTAACTAATATAATATTAATGCTTATCGAAAGGCTGCATTATAATGCGGCCTTTCTTTAAGAGTTTAAGGAGTAATTTATGAATATTTTTAATATACTTTTAGGTGCTTCTGCTCAAGGTTTGTTATGGGCAGTTATGGCTATTGGTGTGTATATTACATACCGTGTTTTGGATATTGCTGATTTAACTTGTGAGGGTTGTTTTACCCTTGGTGGTGGAGTTTGTTGTGTACTTATTACAAATGGAGTTAACCCTTTTGTTGCTACTTTATGTTCCCTTCTAGCCGGCCTTACAGCGGGACTTGTAACAGGTCTTTTACATACTAAACTTAAAATACCTGCTCTTTTATCAGGTATTCTTACTATGACTGCTTTGTGGTCTGTAAATTTAAGAGTAATGGGAAAGTCAAATATTCCTCTTTTAAAAGAAAAAACTATTATTTCCATGCTTGAATCATTCCTTCAATCTTTAGGTGTTGCAAGCACTATGACTAAGAATACTGCGGCTATTATTGCCGGTTTTATACTTACTTTAGTTGTTATTTTAATTTTATGGTGGTTTTTTAAAACTGAAATCGGTTATGCCCTTAGAGCTACAGGCAATAACCAAAATATGATTAGAGCTCAAGGTGTAAATACTAATACAACTGTTATTTTAGGCGTAATGTTAGGTAATGGTCTTATTGCTTTATCTTCTGCTTTAGTTTCTCAGTTTAACTGTTTTGCTGATATTTCATCAGGTATTGGTACTATTGTTATTGGTCTTGCTTCAGTAATTATTGGTGAGGTTGTTTTCGGTCATAGAAATATACTTCATTCACTTATTGCCGTTGCTTTAGGCTCTATTCTTTACAGAATTATAATTGCTTTAGTATTACAGCTTGGCTTAAAGACAGATGATATGAAGCTTATAAGCTCAATTCTTCTTACTATTGCTCTTTGCTTCCCTACTATAAGAAACATTGTAGTAAATAATCTTAAAAATTCTCTTAAAAAGGGAGGTAATACAAATGCTTAAACTTATTGATATACATCAGAAGTTTGAAATTGGTACAATTAATGAAAAACATATTTTAAAGGGTATTAACCTTGATATAAATGATGGTGATTTTGTTACTATAATCGGTGGTAACGGTGCAGGCAAATCCACTCTTTTAAATGCTATTACAGGCACAAATGCCATTACTTCAGGCAAAATTATAATTGATGATGAGGATATTACAAAAATGCCTGAACATAAAAGAGCTAAATACATAGGCAGAGTTTTCCAAGAGCCTAGAATGGGTACTGCCTCTGATATGACTATTGAAGAAAATTTAGCTATTGCTTATAGGAGAGGTAATTCAAGAGGTTTAAAATTTGGTATTACTCATAAAGAAAGAGAGCTTTTTAAAGAAACTTTGGCATCTTTAGGTCTTGGGCTTGAAACCAGATTAAAGGACAACACAAGATATCTCTCAGGTGGACAAAGACAGGCTATAACACTTCTTATGGCTAGTTTTAAAAACCCAAAGCTTCTTTTACTTGATGAACATACTGCTGCATTAGACCCTAAAACAGCTAAAAAGGTTTTAGAGCTTACTGAAAGTATAGTTAATGAAAATAAGCTTACTGCTATGATGGTAACTCATAATATGAAAGATGCCCTAAGAATAGGCAACAGACTTATTATGCTTCACAAGGGAAATGTTATTTTAAATATTTCAGGAGAAGAAAAGAAAAAACTTGATGTGCCTGACCTTCTTGCTATGTTTGAAAAGGTTAGTGGTGAAGAAATGAATAACGACAGAATGTTGCTTGGTTAAAAAATAAAGGCTGTTACAAATTATGTTAATTCTAATTTGTAACAGCTTTTTTGCTTTGAATTAAAAGTATGGAAAATAAAGTTAAAATAATTCCAATTATGCTTATATAATTTATATTCTCATTAAGCAGAAAAATTCCTATTATTGCAGCCACAACAGATTCACCGGATGCTAAAATCGGAACTTTGCTGTTTTCTTTTATTCTTGCAACCCCACTATAATAAAGAAGATAGCCTATTGAAGTTGGTATAAGAGCATACAAAATGCCAAGAGTAATTATGTTTTGGTTAATATAAATATTAAAACCGCCTCTTATCATATAAAAACCGAAAAATACGGCAGCAAATAAATAGCTGTAGGTACTTATTACAAAGGGATTATTATTTTCTCCTGCAAATTTTCCTAAAACAGAAGTTAAGGAATAACAAAATCCTGCACCTACACCACACAAAATCCCAAATATGGATAAAGAGACTATATTAAAATTTCCTCCTGTTGCCGTAAGCATACAGCCAAATATATTTATAATAAGAGCTATAAACTTAAAAAATGTAAATCTCTCCCTAAAAAACAATACTGATAAAATAGCCGTAAAAACAGGGGCAATATTAAGTAAAACAGCACTTACCATAACTCCTGATATCACAACAGCATAATTATAAAAAACATTGTAAATACCATGGCATAAAATACCCAGTAAGCCACAGTATAAAAGGCTTTTTTTGCTTATTTTAAAAACTTTTATACCATATTTTAAAACAGAAACCATAAATAAAATAACAAAAGAAAAAAACATTCTCAAAAAACCCGTAAGCTCTATTGAAGAACCACATTTTGTCATTAAATTTATAAAAAGACCTATACTTCCCCATAAACCTCCTGCCAGTACCACAAGTAGATATCCTTTGTTTTCTAGTTTGTTCATAAGAAAATATTTCTCCTATTATTGACAATTTTTTCGGGGACTTTGTCCCCGAGCCCCTACAACCTTTTTGAAAAAAGGTTGACAAAAACTTTAAAAGCGGATTAACCTTTGGTTAATCCTTGTGGTT
>JBJFFW010000294.1:0-2294 GCA_051892075.1 Lachnospirales bacterium | reverse complement strand
TATTGCAGCAACTTAACAAGCATAACAATACCAAGCAGTGTAACAAGCATAGGCGGTTGGGCGTTTGAAAATTGCAGTAGTTTAACAAGTATAACAATACCAAATAGTGTGACAAGCATAGGTATTTGGGCATTTAATGGTTGTGACAAAGATAAACTTATTTTCTATGTAGAAAAAGGCTCTTATGCTGATACTTGGGCACAGAATAATGGATTTAAGGTTTCTTATGACATACCTGATACACCTGAAAGCAGTAAATATTATATTAATTCTGCAAATATTTATCTTGATGAGGGTTCTCAATCAGCACCTTACAAAATGTTAAATAACACAGAGGGTACTATTGATGCAGTTATTGTTAAAAGTGAAAAGAATATACAAGCTGAAATTAACTGGAGTAGTAATAATAGTGACATATTAGAGCTTATTGATAGCTCAAATGACAAGGGTTATCATACTATAATGCCTATTGATAATGCTGAATTAAATAAATATTATTCTATATCCGGAGTTAAATTTAAAGCAAAAGGAACAGGCACAGCAACAATAAGTGCAGTATCACCTTGTGGTTGGTCACAGAGCTGGGAAATTGAAATAACTAATAATAAAGAGGAAATTCCTACAAAGTCATATTATGATGTTGATGAAGATGATGATATATCATCACTTACACCAAAAGAAAGACTTTTAAAATATTCAAAAAAATATGAATCAACTGCAAGGTCTGTAAATAATGACATTGTAAGAAAATTAAAAACTATTCAAAAACAAAATGAAGATAATGAAAATAAGGCATTTAATGAAATGTTGCCTAAGATACAGAATATGTATACTCATAATTTAGCATTAACTTCCGAAGAAACCAATGCTGTAGAAAAAGCTATTTTCTATTATCTTAATACTATGGTAAATGAGGGCGAGGATATAACTGATATTGATTTATCAGAAAATGAGCAGGAAATAGGTATAAACCTTGTTAAAAAAATATATGATAATTTATCAAAGGATAAAAAGTCCTATACTATAGGAAAATATAAAATTACTATTAGTGTGGATATAAGTTTATTTGGTGCATTTACAGGGCATATTAATATAAAGGATACAACAAATCCTGACAAATACTATGATGATTTAGCATTTAATTCTGATATAGATGCTACAGTTAATGCAATGAAAGCATATTGTGAACAGCTTAGAACTCTCACAAAGAAATCATTAAACTATGGTATTAATTCCTACATAGATTATTTTACATCCACAACAGGTCTTGATAAATTTATTGGAAATAGTATTAAAAAGCAGTTGGTTGCTTTATCACTTAGGGAGTATGGTTTTGCTGAAACTGCAAATATTGCAATTAGTGGATATGATGTATATTCTGAAATTAAATCTATAAATGAAAAGGGCGATTATGATTCAGATATTTTACAATCTCTTATTGACAAAGGCTTTGGTGATTTATCTGCCGAAAATTTAAGTAACAGATTATACAAAGAATTAGTTAATGCAAGAAAAAATGTTGTTTCTGCTGCTATAGATTGTTACGAAGGTAAAAAAGAGCCTACAGATGAAGGAAAAGAAAAAATAAGTTTCTTTAAAAAATTATTGCTTATGTGTCCTGTAGATATATATGTTTATGACAGTAATGGCAATGAAATAGGCTCAATAGTTGATAATGTTATAACCAACAATTCAAATGATATTATTATTGATATTGACGGTGATACAAAATGTATTTATCTTATTAATGATGTTGAAATAAGTTATAAGGCTGTTGGTTATGATTATGGTACTTTAAATGTAACTGAAGAACTTGGCTGTAATGGAAATATTATAGGCAGAGAGGTATATTATAATTTACCTGTTTATCCTAATGATGTATTTGAAAAAAATATTGACAGTAACACCTATGGGTCTGATGAAAACAGACTTACAAAAAATGGTGAGCCTATTAATCCATCTGAAAGTATTGAATCAGTTGAAAACGGTGGTGTAACTATTAATGCTGTTGCTGAAAATGGCAGTGTTAGTGGTAGTGGCAAGTATGTAAAGGGTAATCCTGTAGCACTTTTGGCAATTAGCTCTGGCAGTGATTATTATTTTACAGGTTGGTATAAAAATGATAGCCTTGTTTGTGTATCACCTTTGTATGAATTTACAGCACAAGAAGATGTGACAGTTAAGGCTGTATATGCCAAAATTAATACAGACATAGAAACAACAACAGAAACTACAACTATAGAAAAAACTACAGAAACCACTACAGAAACTACAACTGTTACAGAGCAAACAAC
>JBJFFW010000293.1:0-2310 GCA_051892075.1 Lachnospirales bacterium | reverse complement strand
TTCCACATCTTTAAGCTCTGATGTAATATATCTTTCACAATTAGCTAAAGTCTGTTTTCTAATATAATCATCAGGCACTAAATCCTTAAAGGAATTTGTAACTTCAATAAAATAACCAAAAACTTTATTATATTTTATTTTAAGCTTTTTAATACCCGTTCTTTCTTTTTCTCTCTCCTCAATATCCCTTATAAGCTCATCACCTCTGTCGCGAGCCTCTCTAAGTTTATCAAGTTCGGGATTCATTCCCTCTCTAATCATTCCACCCTCTCTCACACTAAAAGGAGGGTCATCAACTATAAATAATTTAAGTGTACCCCAAAAATCATCTAAAGTATCAAGATTATTATAAATATCTTTATAAATCTGACTATTAAGAGATGATAATATAGATTTAATATCAGGTAAAACTTCAAGAGAGCATCTTAAAGTGTTAAGGTCCTTAGCATTGGCTGTGTCATAGCTTACTTTACTAATAATTCTTTCAAAATCATAAATTTTACCAAGACTTTCTCTTAATTCTTCTCTTTCAAAAGCCTTATTTTTTAATTCTTCAACACCGTCAAGTCTTTTATTTATTTTATTGGTATCAATAAGAGGCTGTTCAACCATATTTCTCATGGTTCTTGCACCCATAGCAGTCTTTGTTCTATCCAAAACCCACAAAAGGCTACCTCTTTTGCCACCGTCATTAACAGATTGAGTAAGCTCCAAATTTTTTCTTGAACTTAAATCAAGAACCATATAATCATCAGCCTTAAATTTTCTGATACCAAAAATTACACCACTTTTACCCTTGTAATTTTCACTAATATATCCAACTAAAGCACCTGATGAAATTGTACTTAATTTACTATCTTCAATATTAAATTTATCAAGATTTTCAACATTAAAAGTAGAAGTTAATCTTTCATAACAGCTATCATAATTAAAATTATAATCTTCAATATAAGCTAAATCCACATTGAAAATATTACTAATATCATTAGCTAAAAAGTCATTTCTTTCATAATTTCCAATTATCTCGGCAGGCTTATACATTGCTATAAAATCAAGAACTTTATTTCTTTCATCTATTGCTGACTCTGTAACAATAAGGTCCCCTGTAGTAATATCGCAGGCTGAAACTCCAAAACCATTTAAGTCCCTGTAAATACACATTATATAATTATTTTTGCCCTCATCAAGAGCATTTGTGTCAAGCAAAGTACCTGGAGTAATAACTCTTACTACATCTCTTTTAACAATACCCTTAGCCATTTTAGGGTCCTCCACCTGTTCACAAATAGCAACCTTTTTGCCATTTTCAACAAGTTTTGCAATATAACTATCGGCACTATGAAAAGGCACTCCACACATTGGAGCTCTTTTCTCCATACCACAGTCCTTACCTGTTAGAGTAATATCTAAAAGCTTTGATGCAACTAAAGCATCATCAAAGAACATTTCATAAAAATCTCCAAGCCTGTAAAACAATATGCAGTTTTTATATCTGTTTTTAATGTTAATATACTGCTCCATCATAGGAGTCATTTTACCTGCCATAAATATTCTCCTTAAAACTTAATTAGTGACATCCGCCACAGCTTCCACAGCTTCCGCTGCAGCCACAATCATCACCACAGCCATCATCACCCTGTAAAGTAGCCTGAAATACACTCATAACATTATTTACAAACATATTAAAATCACTTTCGCAAGCTACCATATTATTAATAATAGGATTTTGCTGCATAGTTTTAATCATATCTGAAATTTTAGCTTTTTCAGCATTAATTTCATCTTCACTAAGCTCACCTGAATTAATTCTTGTCATAACAGCCTGTCTGTAATTAGTGTAATTTAAAAGCTCGGCTTTAGCATCTTCATCATTTTCAAATACAAATCTTGCCTCCTGCATTTTAACTCCCTGTTCTGATTCAAGTAACAAAGTAGCAAGTTCTCTTGCCTTATCAAAAACTGTATCCATAGTATAAATCTCCTTTAAAATTAATAAATTGCAATATTTTAATTATAACATAACACTTTATAATTTGCAATTATTTAAGTTACAATACTTTATATAAATCTATATTTAATCCATAATATTCTAAATCTATATTGTTATTTATCATTTCTTTTTGAAAAATATCTATAACTTCGTGGTAAGCAAGAATTTTGCCTATAAATAGCATATCTCGTTTTTCAGTTGCCTCATCTACTGAATTTTTAGAATATTCCACAATTCTATTAATTATATTTTCAATATTTTTCTGTTGTAATTTATATTTTTTCATAATAACAAATCTCCTTTTTTATTTAATAAAATTA
>JBJFFW010000292.1:0-10402 GCA_051892075.1 Lachnospirales bacterium | reverse complement strand
AGGAATTTTTGTTAAAGGTGTAAAGGCATTCATTGAAGAAATATTAATAATATTGCAACCGTCTTTTGAAACCATATCCTTTGCAAATTCCTGAGTTGGTAACAATGTACCAATAAAGTTTAAGTTAAATACAAATTCAACTCCCTTTTCATCAAGGTCAAAAAATGATACTGTATCTGCATCAATATCGCCTTTTTCATAATATTCTTTATCTGTGTTTGCTCTGGCATTATTGCCACCTGCACCATTTATAAGAATATCACATGTACCTAAATCTTCTGTAATATATTTGTGTACTTCTTTAAGACATTCTTTATCAAGTACATTTGTTTTATAAGCCTTAGCAATACCTCCACTTTCTCTTATATCACAAGCAACCTTTTCTGCTGCTTCTTCATTAAGGTCTAAAACTGCAACCTTAGCTCCTGCCTCTGCTAAAGTTTTAGCGAACATACCACATAATACTCCGCCTGCACCTGTTACTACTGCCACCTTGTTATTAAGGTCTGTACCAAAACATAATCCCATAAAATTATCCTCCTTACTTACTCATTTTTTCAATAGCTTCCCATAAGCCGTTAATATAAGTTGCACCTAAAGCTCTGTCATAAAGACCATAGCCTGCTCTGCCTGTTTCACCCCATATCATTCTACCATGGTCAGGTCTTACATAACCGTCAAAGCCGTTGTCATAAAGAGCCTTTGCAATAGCAAACATATCAAGAGAACCACAGCAGGAAAGATGTGCTCTTTCTTCAAAGCCTTTGTTATTATCAAGTATTGCTACATTTCTTAAATGCACAAAATGTATTCTGCCCATTTTAGCATATTTTGCTGCCATTTTTGCAACATCATTTTTAGCTGAACAACCAAGAGAGCCTGTACAAAGAGTAATACCATTATGCTTATCATCTACAAGAGATAAAAATCTGTCTAAACTCTTTTCATCTACAATAATTCTTGGAAGTCCAAAAATACTCCAACAAGGGTCATCTTCGTGAATAGCCATATTTACATCACATTCTGCTGCAACAGGAATTACTCTTTCAAGGAAATATTTTAAATTATCCCATAAAGTTTCTTCGTCCATAGCATTATACTCTGCCACTACAGATTTTAATTCCTCTCTGGTGTAGCTTGAATCCCAGCCAGGTAAAGTTAAATCGCTGTCACTTTCCAAAGGATTTACCTTGTCTACTTGGTCCTGATAATACACAAGTGAAGTAGAACCATCATCTAAAACATGGTCAAGCTGAGTTCTTGTCCAGTCAAATACAGGCATAAAATTATAGCAAATACACTTAATACCTGCTTTTGCTACTCGTCTGATATTCTCGCAGTAGTTGTCTATGTACTTATCTCTTGTGGCCTTTCCAAGCTTAATATCTTCATGAACAGGTATACTTTCAATTACCTCAAATTTAAGTCCTGCATCTTCTGTCATTTTTTTAAGCTCATTAATGCTTTCATTTGACCATACCTCACCAACAGGTACATCATATACGGCAGTAACAATAGAGTGCATACCCGGAATTTGTTTAATATTCTCCAAAGTAACTTTGTCATCTTCGCCGTACCACCTAAATGATAATTTCATTGTAATTCCTCCATTTCTTTTCTCTTTATCATTACAGTATTATTATAACTATAATTTTTTACTTATAACATTGTATTATTTGTTTAAAACATTGCAAAAGTTGTCATAATGTTATATAATAGGCTTGTAATCGTATTTTTTTTGTTATTTTTTTACAAATAAAAAGAGGATGATTTTATGGGTAATAAAAAAATTCACAAAACAACCATTCCTTTTATAAAGCGTCAGTATATGAATTCAACAGATTATGAGGCATTTTATTATAATGATATTAAAGTTGATACAATTAAACCTCATAATCACAATAATTATGAACTTTATTTTTTTCTTGAAGGTAAGGTTAAATATGTTGTAGATAATAAGCATTATGACCTAAAACAGGGAGATTTTCTTCTTATACCTCCTGATATTATTCATAACCCTGAATTTATAGATGAAAATTATTCTTATAGAAGATTTGTGCTTTGGCTTAATAAGGATTTTTACAATAAACTTTTAGGTTTTTATGATAATATTGATTTTGGTTTTAATTATGCAAAAGAAAATAAGCTGTATTTATATCGACCCGAATATATACAATTTAACGACATACTTGCAAGCCTTTTGGATATTTGGCAGGAAAATAATGAAGACCAGATTTTTAAAGATACAACTATTACAAATCATATTGTAACAGCATTACTAAAAATAAATAGAATTGTATATAACAATAGTAATTTAAAAAATGACTATCCTAAAAAAGAACTTCATACCCTAATATTTGATTATATTAATAGAAATGTAACGGAAAATTTAACTCTTGATAATATAGCAAGCCACTTTTTTGTAAGTAAATATTATGTTTCTCATATTTTTAAGGATAACCTTGGCATATCTTTGCACCAGTATATTATAAAAAAGCGACTTTATGCTTGCAGAAGTGCTATTGCTACAGGAGAATCCATAACAAATGTGGCAGAAAAATTCGGTTTTACAGATTATACAAGCTTTTATAGAGCATTTAAAAAAGAATATGGCATATCCCCAAAAGATTATCAAAAACAAGCTTTGTTAAAATAAAAAAATAATGTATAATTAATTAAAGATAAAATAAAGGAGGCAAATTATGAAAAAAATATTGTCATTAATCATTTCTATAACAGTTTTTATAACCTCTTTTTCAATTCCTGTGTTTGCAGACAGTAATAATTTACCTGTAACACTTATTGTTGAACTTGAGGATAATGCTGTTTTAGATAATTCTACAGCAAGAGAAATTGGCTCAATAGCATATAACAAAACATCAGAAGCCAAACAAACCGAAAGCAGAATATTATCTTCACAGGCTAAGGTACAAAAAGCAATTACCTCAACTATAAACAGTGATGCTAAGGTTGGTTATACCTACACCACTCTTATAAATGGTTTTAGTATAGAAGTAAAATCATCTGATATAGATTATATTAAATCTATTCCTGGGGTAAAGGCTGTATATGAAGCAGGCGTAAGTACAATACCTACTCCTATTAAATCATCAGAAGAATCTTACATTGAAAATACAGAAAGTAGTCTTGGCATTGGCTGTAATGATATGAATGTTGCCTATATGCACAATTTAGGCTACAAAGGTCAGGGACAGGTTATTTGTGTTGTTGATACAGAACTTGATATTAATCACGAAATGTTTGCAGAGGAAGTAGAAAATCCAAGATATACAAAGGAAGATATTGCAAATATTATTTCTTCTAAGCCTTTTAATGTTAGTAATATAACAGCAGACAGAGTATATCACAGCAGCAAATTGCCTTTTGTATACAACTATTTTAAAGAAACTACAGACACTTACAATAATAACGATGATTTTATCCATGGAAGCCATGTATCGGCAATAGCAACAGGTAAAAACGGTACTAATCCTGATGGGTCTAAATTTTCAGGTGTAGCTCCAGAAGCTCAGCTTGTATTTATGGCTGTAATGAATGAAAGAGGTGGTATTCCTAATGATATGGCTATAGCTGCCCTTGATGATGCTGCAAAGCTTGATGTATGTGCTGTTAATTTTAGCTTTGGAATTACATTTGCAGAGGTTCATCCAGCTTATGAAAAAGCAATTAAAACTGCAACTGATGCAGGTATTTATGTTTCTGTTTCTGCAGGAAATTCTGGCAGAGGCGAAAAAAAGGTGGCTTATGCAGATGAGCCTTGTTATAACGCATCAGGTATTCCAGATTCTGTTTCACAATCCTGCTCTGTTGCTTCATCAAATGCTTCCTATGTATGGATAATTCATAACCTTATTAATACAGACAGCAATTCAGTAACTATAGTTAATTTAAACTCTGAACAATTTATTGCTCTTTTTGATAATAATAGCTATGAATTTGTGGATTGTGGTTCTGCTACAGTAGAAGAACTAAAAAATCTTGACTTAACTAATAAAATTGCTGTTGCTAATCGAAGTTTTGATGCTAATTATAAAAATGTAACTATGGTTAATAACATAACTAATAAAGGAGCTTTAGGGGTTATTATTGTAAATAATGATGATAGTATACCTGAGGGAGTAAATATTAATCTAGGTTCAGTTTCATTACCTTTTGCCATTGTTAATAAGTCTGACGGCGATATACTTAGAAATACTGAAAATAAAACAATAGTTTCAATTACAAAGTCACCTGAACAAACTCCACAAACAAGTGGAATAAGCAGTTTTTCAAGCTGGGGTGTTAATTCTACTCTTGAATTAAAGCCTGAAATAACTGCACCCGGTGGAATGATTTATTCAGCAATTCCTGATAATAAATATGATTCTTGGAACGGAACATCAATGGCAGCACCTCATATAACAGGAGCTGTTGCACTTATAAAGCCATATATAATGGATAACTTTACAGAAGATGAAATAGGAAACAGCAAAATTTTTACAGAAAATCTGCTTATGACCTCTGCAAAGGTTCTTTATCAAACAAGTGGTATACCATTCTCACCAAGAAATCAAGGAGCAGGTCTTGCTGACCTTGAGGCAGCAGCAAAAACTCCCGTTATTTTAACAGGTACGGAAAATAAGACAAAAATAAGCCTAAAAGAGCTTGATAGCAACAATTATACATTAAGTTTTACTGCTCATAATTATAGTGACAATGATGTTACATATAACACAACTCTCTATGCTTTTACTGATGATGCTATAGAAAAAGATGGCAGATATGTTGTTGAAAATTCAAAAGAACTTAGCTTCACAACAGATTTAGATGATAGCATTACTATACCTGCTAATGATGAAATTACCATTACAGCTAATGTTACTTTAGATGAAACAGAATTAGAAAGCAATAAAGAAATATTTACAAATGGCTTTTATGTAGACGGCTTTGTAATTTTAACTCCACAAGACAGCACTAATTCTGAAATAAGTATACCTTACACAGGTTTTTATGGTGA
Source organism: Lachnospirales bacterium (assembly GCA_051892075.1). GTDB lineage: Bacteria > Bacillota > Clostridia > Lachnospirales > CAG-274 > HGM11788. The sequence goes on along the minus strand of JBJFFW010000292.1, from coordinate 5,385 downwards.
TTGGGCTAATTTAAGTGTATTTGGAGAAAGAGCCTTTGATGATGATAACGGTTTTGACCGATTAACTACCTATAACGAAAAATGTATTTGTTCAGAAAGCGAAGATACATATTGCATAGATATGGGAGATAATAATGTAAGGACATTACTTGATAAACTTGGCTATGCCGATAGTTATCCTATTGAAGAATATAAAGATGAAATATTTGCAGGATACTCCCCAAATAACGATAATGTAAATGATGGAATGTGTGTATTGATTAAACCTCTTAGAACAATGATAGATGGTACAATCACAATTACAAATTCAACAGGAGAGGAGATTTTCTCTGATAAATTAGATATTTATGATAAGTATTCTGAAAGCTGTTATGACTATAAAGAAGGAACTGATGGAGATTATACTTTAACAATAAAAGGTCGACCTAATGTAGAAAATTCAGAATTTCAATATCAAAGTTTCAGTTATTATGTAGATACACAATATCCTAAAATTGATAATCTTTCTATAATAACCGAGGATAATAAAACATATCTTGATGTTGATTTAAAGGATAACAGATATCTTATGGGTGCAGTGCTTGAAAATATCACAAATAATAACGAAAATTTAACTAAGGAAGAAGCTCTTAATCTTATTAGACCTCTTAATGTGTCAGAGGCTTCTGTTCGTTTTGACATTACGGATATAGATACAAGTGATTATGTACTTCAAATTTATGACTATGCAGGCAATATAACTAAAACTCCTATTAGCAACATAAGTGTTGAGTATATTGGAAGTATTACAGGCTCTACTACTCTATCAACAAGTTTTGAAGTTAATAACAAATCAGGTAATTCTATTAAAGGTTGTGCTGTAATTACTGTTTATGATAAAAATTCAAATCCTATTGATATTAAATATATTAATGATATTACCTTTGATACAGGAATTACACCTTTAAGCTTTAATATAAATAAATTAAATGCAAAAAAGACAGAGCTTGTTATTTGGGATAGTTTTGAGAGTATGCACCCATTAACAAATGTGGCTAATATTGATTTATAGGAGGTGTAATTATGAAAAAATTAATTTTGTTAATCTTAACTTGTTTTTCTATGACTACAGCAACTTTTGCATCAACTGCTAATATAGAAGAAGCCTATGAGGATAATGATGGCAACATTTTAGTAAAATGTAGTATTATAGATGGCTTAGATGATGAAACAATTACGATTATGGCTAGTTTGTGGCAAGACGATACTTTTACGGAGGATATTATATATATATCTCAAAAAGATATTACTCTTGATGAAAATGGCAGTTTTGAATATACATTTACTCCTGCCACTTGGACAGACAGTGAAAATAATATTTATATTCTAAGAGTTGGCGGTACTAATATTGAAATACCAGATAGTATTATAATTGCATTTAATAATGGCAGCTATTATTCTGCCGGCGATATTAATGATGATGGTGTTATGGATAGTGTTGATGCTTCTATTTTACTTAAATATGTTAGTGAAATTGATACCACTCTTACCTCTGCACAACTTCAAGCAGGTGATATTGATAAAAATACTGTAATTGACCTTACAGATGTTATAGCTATAATGAATAATTAAACTAAAAAATGAAATGGCTCTTAAATGTTCTTTTGGAATAATAAGAGCCATTTTTTATGAAAATTTAATTCTACTATCTTATAATTATGTAGGCTGTGTATCCTAAATAAAGGAGTATTAATAAAATACCACTAAATTTTGTAAGTTCTTTTTTTATTTTTGACATTAAAAATACTATAACAGTTAATATAAGGGAAATTATAACATCAATTAAAGCCTCTTTTGATACATTAATTGTATTTAACAAAGAAGATGAGCCTAAAATAAATAAAATATTAAAAATATTGGAGCCTACAACATTTCCAAGTGCCATAGCACTATTACCCTTTAGTGATGCCACAATACTTGTAACAAGTTCGGGTAGAGATGTGCCTATTGCAACAATAGTAAGAGCAATAAGGCTTTCACTTACACCTAAATTTTCAGCTATAATTACTGCGTTATTTACAACAAGATTTCCACCTACAATTACAGATATTATTCCTATAATTAAATACAAAAGACTTTTAATAACAGATATATTTTTACTGTGAGAATTTTCTACTCTATTAACCATAGCATTTTTTACCATAGAAAAAATATAAATTATTATTCCAATTAAAAGAATAAAACCTTCATATAATTGAAGTTTATTATCTAAAATAAATACAGCTAAAACTAAAGTCGCAAAAATTGCAACTAAAAAATCCCTTTTTAGTATATCTTTATCCACCTTAAAATTTCTTATAAAAGCACAAATACCTACAACAAAAAGCAAATTAAATATGTTTGAGCCTGTAACATTACCTAAAGCAATGTCATTATTACCTGTAAAGCCTGCTGTAATACTTACGGCAGCCTCAGGAGCAGAAGTACCCATAGCAACTATTGTAAGTCCTATAATAACTGAGGGGACTTTAAGTAGTATTGCAATATCTGATGCACCGTCTACAAAAAAATCAGCACCTTTTACCAACAGAACAAATCCTAAAATTAGTAATAAATAAACCATATTATCCTCCTTTTAAGTGCAACAAAAAAGACTTTTATTGCACAACAAATGTACAATAAAAGTCTTGTTTCTGAAAACCAGTATGTTATCCGGCTTAAAAAAGCGTGATGACGAATAACATAAGCACCTTGGAAAATAAAGGCACCAACTACTCCCTCTTATTTGAGGTTATTATATAACAAACACCAATATTTGTCAATTACCAATTCTGATTTTTATTTATTACATCATTCCCATTCCGCCACCTGGCATAGCAGGAGCAGGTTCTTCTGTCTTTTCATCTGCTACAATAGCTTCAGTAGTAAGAATTGTAGAAGCAACACTATTAGCATTAAGAAGAGCACTTCTTGTAACCTTAGTTGGGTCAATGATACCTTCTTCAACCATATCTACATATTCTTCAGTAAGAGCATTGAAACCATGGTTTGCAGGGCTTTCCTTAACATTATTTACAATAACAGCACCTTCAAGACCTGCATTTTTAGCAATCTGACGAAGTGGAGCCTCAAGAGCCTTTAATATAATACCTGCACCTGTCTTTTCATCACCCTCAAGAGCCTTGTAAGCCTTTTCAACTTCAGGAATACAGTGGATATAAGCAGAGCCACCACCACAGATAATACCTTCTTCAACGGCTGCCTTAGTAGCTGCAAGAGCATCTTCCATACGAAGTTTCTTTTCTTTAAGTTCCATTTCAGTAGCTGCACCAACCTTAATTACTGCAACACCACCTGCTAACTTAGCAAGTCTTTCCTGAAGCTTTTCTTTATCAAATTCAGAAGTAGTTTCTTCAATTTGAGCCTTAATCTGACCAACTCTGTCGCTAATAGCACTCTTATCACCGGCACCGTCTACAATAGTAGTATTTTCCTTAGTAACTGTAACTGTCTTAGCTCTACCTAACATATCAAGAGTAGTTTCTTTAAGGTCAAGACCTAATTCATCACTAATTACAGTACCACCTGTTAAAACAGCAATATCCTTTAACATTTCTTTTCTTCTGTCGCCAAAACCAGGAGCCTTAACAGCTACACAGTTGAAAGTACCTCTTAATTTATTAACAATAAGAGTAGTTAAAGCCTCGCCCTCTACATCTTCAGCAATAATTAAAAGCTTGCCGCCAGTCTGAACAATCTGTTCAAGTAATGGTAAAATTTCCTGAATATTTGAAATCTTCTTATCAGTAATAAGAATATATGGATTATCAAGATTTGCAATCATTTTTTCCATATCAGTTGACATATAAGCTGATAAATATCCTCTGTCAAACTGCATACCTTCTACAAGCTCTAATTCAGTATTCATAGACTTAGATTCTTCTACAGTAATAACACCGTCATTAGAAACCTTTTCCATTGCATCTGCAATCATCTTACCTACTTCTTCATCAGCAGCAGAAATAGATGCAATCATAGCAATATGTTCCTTGCCTGCAACATTCTGGCTCATATTCTTAATACACTTAACAGCTTCATCAGTAGCTTTAGACATACCTTTTCTTAAAATAATAGGATTAGCACCTGCTGCAATATTCTTTAAACCTTCCTGAATCATAGCCTGTGCAAGAACTGTTGCTGTAGTAGTACCATCACCTGCTACATCATTAGTCTTAGTTGCAACTTCTTTTACAAGCTGTGCACCCATATTTTCAAAATTGTCATCAAGTTCAATATCCTTTGCAATAGTAACACCATCATTTGTAATAAGTGGTGTACCATATTTCTTATCTAAAACTACATTTCTTCCCTTAGGTCCTAAAGTAACCTTAACTGTATCAGCTAATTTATTAACACCAGCTTCTAAAGCTGCTCTTGCTTCTGCACCGTATTTAATTGCTTTTGCCATAATATCAATCCTCCAAATAATAATTAAAATTATTCAACTACAGCGAGAATATCGCTTTCTTTAACAATAATATATTCTTCACCGTCAAGTTTAACTTCTGTGCCTGAATATTTAGAATATACAACCTTTTCTCCAACCTTAACTGTCATTGGAACAACCTTGCCGTCAACAACAGCTCCAGGACCTACAGCAACAACTTCTGCTTCCTGTGGCTTTTCCTTAGACTGTGTAGTCAATATAATACCGCCCTTAGTAGTTTCTTCCGCTTCTAACTGCTTTAACACAACTCTGTCACTCAATGGTCTTAAATTCATAACTAATCCTCCTTAAATAATCAAATCCATTTATTAGCACTCATCAAGCCCGAGTGCTAACCATAGCTATAATATAGCACAAGTGTTAAACTTTGTCAATAGGTTTTAATAATTTTTTTTACAAGTTTTGGTTAATCACACTATAAATATATACACAAATCCATAATAAATTACAGGAATTACAACTGCAGGAAGTAAATTTGCTATATTAAGTTTCTTTATTCCAAGCATATCAATACCAAGTCCTGTAATAAGTATACCTCCTACTATTGATATCTCTCTCATAATATCTCCTGTAAGGCAAGGCTTTACAATGTATGCAAGCATTGTTATAGCTCCCTGATATAAAAATACGGATATAGATGAAAATATTACACCTATTCCCATTGTAGAAGCTATAATTATGGAATATGTACCATCTAATATACTTTTAGTGAACAATATTGAATAATTGTGGTCTATTCCACTTTCTATAGAGCCTATTATAGCCATTGTACCTGTGCAAAAAAGTATGCTTGCTGATACAAAGGATTTTGATACAGAGCCTCTGTTATTTTTAAATTTTGACTCTAAATAGTCACCCACTTTTTTCATTTTCCCTTCAATATCAAGTAATGTTCCTAT
>JBJFFW010000291.1:0-2326 GCA_051892075.1 Lachnospirales bacterium | reverse complement strand
TGTAATTAAAAAAGCCCATTTTTATGGGCTTTTTAGCTGTCGATAAAGATATTTTCTATTCATAATTTGTGGGCGATTACTAATCGCCCCTACAAAAACAACTGTTTTTAGCAAGCTATGTTATAATAAAAAAATATATTGTAGGGGCGACCAGTGGTCGCCTAATAAGTTATAGAAAGATGAATACAATTTTAGTTTTTTGATGAAAACATATATTAAATAGATATTAAAATATCCTATAAGCTATATTTCCTTCAATATTACTAATCTCCAAATGAAATACCAATTCTTCTTGCAGCCTTAATAACCTGATTGTCAAGAGGAACAGTTTTAAGTTTTCCTGCAACCTCATTTAAAGGAACAGGAATAGGCTCTCCATTTCTCATACCAACCATATAACCATATTCCTTATCTTGAATAAGTTTTGCAGCATAAGCACCAAGTCTTGTGCAAAGAACTCTGTCATAAGAATTTGGGCCTCCGCCACGCTGAACATGACCAGGAACGGCAACTCTTACTTCATGGTTTGTGGCATTTTCAATTTCTTCAGCAACTCTATATGCTATTGATGAATGAGTCATTTCAGCTCTTGCCTTTTTAAATTCCTTTTTTGTCATCTTGCTTTCTTCAACTGAAATTGCACCCTCTGCAACAGCCAAAATAGAAAAAGTCTTTCCAACCTTTGTTCTTCTGTCAATTTCAGCCTTAATAGAATTAATATCATAAGGAATTTCAGGAATAAGAATAATATCAGCTCCACCTGCAACACCTGCATAAAGAGTAAGCCAACCAGCCTTGTGTCCCATAATTTCAACTATAAAAATTCTACCATGAGAAGTGGCTGTAGTGTGTATTCTGTCAATAACATCAGTTGCAATATCAATAGCTGAATGAAAACCAAAGGTAACATCTGTACCCCAAAGGTCATTATCTATAGTTTTAGGAAGTGAAATTACATTAAGTCCTTCCTCTCTTAAAAGATTTGCAGTTTTATGAGTACCATTACCACCTAAAATAACAAGACAGTCAAGCTCAAGTTTTTTATAAGTATTTTTCATAGCCGCAACCTTATCAACACCATCTTCACCAATTTCTCTCATAAGTTTAAAAGGCTGTCTTGATGTGCCAAGAATAGTGCCGCCTAAAGTTAAAATACCAGAAAAATCTCTTTCCTTTAATTTTTTATAATTTCCATTTATAAGTCCCTTATAGCCGTCAATAATACCATAAATTTCAACATCTTTGCCGTATTCATTATATAAAGCCTTGGCAACTCCACGCATTGTGGCATTAAGCCCCTGACAGTCACCACCACTTGTAAGCATAGCAATTTTAAGCATACAAAATCACCCCTTTTTCAAAAAATTTATAGACCTATTGTAACACAGCCTATTGTTATTGTAAATAATTTTTACCAAAATTATACATACATTAGCTAAAGGAAAAAAGAAACTAAATTAATTTTTAGATTACTATATCCATTAAATTTTCATATTCAGGCAAAGAAATATCAGAATTAATAAATCTTTCAAATTCAGATAAAGGCATAATAAATGCTAAACCACAGCTTGCTGAAATAGAAGTCGGTAAAGGTATAATTCTGCCTTTATAATTATTTTTATAAAAAAATTCCTCTGCAGCTATAGCATCAGTTGTTGTTTCAAATGTAAATAATTTTTGTTTTGTTTTTTCTCTTGTCATAATTTTGAAATATCATATAGTGCTGAAATGGCAGTATCAATTTCTTCAAAGGTGTTGTTATAGGAAAAGCTAAATCTCACTGCTCCCCTGTTTTTTGTTCCAAGTACATTGTGAATTAAAGGGGCACAGTGTATTCCTGCTCTTGTGGCAATATTATATTTTACATTTAAAATATCGCTTACCTTTGATGAGTCAAAATCCCCTATATTTAAAGAAATTATCGGCACTTTCTTAACACTAAAATCTCCATATAAAGTTATATTTTTAATATTTTTTATATTATTATAAAAATATTCCAAAAGCCTTAATTCTTTTTCATATATTTTTTCTATTCCTTCATTTAAAATATAATCTATTCCAGAGCCTAAAGCAGCTATTCCACAACCATTTAATGTGCCGGCCTCTAAGGCTTCGGGCATTTTATCAGGGTGAGTTTTACTAAAGCTATGAATACCACTTCCACCAACTTTAAGGGGTCTTATTTTTACATTGTTTCTTACGCATATTCCCCCTGTACCTTGAGGTCCAAGAAGTCCTTTATGCCCTGTAAAGCAACATACATCAACATTTGTTTTTGCTAAATCTATGGGAATAATTCCTCCGCTTTGAGCTGCATCAATAATTA
>JBJFFW010000290.1:0-2357 GCA_051892075.1 Lachnospirales bacterium | reverse complement strand
TTTACATTTACACCTATACTTCTTATTGTCTTATCTTCAAGGGCAAGTAAATTACACCTTTTTGAAATAATTAAACTAAATATTAGACCCATTGTAACATATATTGCAAGAAGTTTTACATCATCCCAAGTTTTCATTGAAATATTAGCATTTATAAGCTCTGAGGCACTTTGATAATTTTGACCACTCATTGAATTAAAAGCACTTGAAAGACCTGTAAATACAGAATTTACGGCTATACCAACAAGAATTATTCTTAAAGGTGAAAAACCATTTTTATAAGAAAGTGCATACACAAGTACACAAGCCATAATTCCACCTAAAAAAGCCAACAAAGGCGTAAAAAAGAAAAGTGAAGGAAAAAATGAAATTACAATAGCACTTACAAAACCTGCTCCCGAAGATATGCCTATAATCCCAGGGTCAGCAAGAGGATTTTTAAGTACAGCTTGAAAAAGCACGCCACTTACAGCCAAAGCTCCACCGGAAATCATAGCTATAATTATTCTTGGAAATCTTAAATCCAAAATAATAGCAACATTTTTATTATATTCTAAAAAAAGTCCTTTAAAAAGTTCACCATAACTTACACTTACACTTCCCATATTTACAGATATAATAAAAAGAATAAAAAGCATAAGTGAAATACAAACAAAACTTAATATATTTTTTCTACTCATATCATTCACCATAAAGCATAGGCTCTAACACCTGTAAAGCCTGTGGATAATCAAAGGTTGCACTCATACCAAAAAGCATATAGTCAACATCATAAACCCTGCCATTTTCAACAGCTCTAAAGTGTTTCCATATATCATTTGTTGTAAATTCTTTTTCAAACATTTCAAGGGCATCTTTTGGAATTCCATGAGCTGTTCTTATAATAACATCAGGGTCTTGTGCAAGCATTTCTTCAGGATTTACAGTTATAAAATCCTTTGTGCTATGGTGGAAAATATTTATACCACCTGCAAGCTCCACTAAAGAGCCTGCATAAGAATTTTGTGTAGCAACTAAATAACTTCCGGGAAGTCCCATAAGTACAAGCACTTTTGGACTTTTATCCTTATGTTTACTTTTATAGCCGGATATAAAATCACTGTATTCTTTTATAATAGCCTCTGCCTCTTTTGATTTTCCGTATTTATCCCCAATAATTTTAACACTGTCATATAAACCTTTGACACTTTTTAAATTTAAAAATGTTGAATTTACACCAATATTGTCATATTTTATTTTTAAATCATTTTCAAGGGAATCGGGACCTATTACATCTGTAGGGTTTAAACTTTTTATAACTTCCATATCAGGTGACATAGGAGAGCCTACTGTTGTTATGCCCTTATATCTTGAGGCAATCTCTGATACAGAGGTATCAGGAATACCTACAAGACTTAAACCAAGCCTGTCCATAATATCACATACTGCACCTGATGTTGCTACAATTCTTACTCCCTCGGGAGCTGTAGTTTCTGTTGGCTTTGAAGAAGTGTTATGATTTGTGGACTGTTTTATATTTGAGTTTGCTTTTTCCTTTATTTTAGGGTCAATGGACAGTACAGAATTTTCAGATTTTGTGGTAGTTTCAGTTATTTCATAAGTTGTTACTTCTGATAAAGTTTCTGTAGTAATTTCCGTAATACTTTCATTAACAACATTTTCTGTAGTAATTTCCGTAATACTTTCATTAACAACATTTTCTGTAGTAATTTCCATATTTTCAGGAGCATTTTGAGGAGATGATGCACACCCACTTAAAATTGCCAATGACAATATTAATGCAGATATTAATTTATATTTTTTCAAATTCATTCCCCCTTTAATTTCCATAATAATTCATATAGTTACTTATCATTGATGCAACATCTGCCCTTGTTGCTGATGAGGTATAGTTATAACCATTTGTGTTTTGTTTTGTGATTATTCCTGCTTTACCTGCCATTATAACATTATCCATTGCCCAACTGCTTACACCTGATGTACTTGGAGAAATGCTTTTGTTTTCCAATGTTATTTTTTTATATTTTGAATAGTTTACAAGAATTATTGCCGCCTGTTCGCAGGTTACAGGAGTGTCGGGGCTAAATAAAGTATCACTTATGCCTTTAACAATTCCATTTTTATTTGCCCAAGCAATATAAGGAGAATAATATTTACCATTATCTACATCACTAAATTGGCTTGTTCCGGAAATTTCTTCTCCACTCATTCTGCCAAGAACAGTAACAAACATACCCCTTGTCATTTCTTTTTCAGGCTCAAAGGTGATATCTGTAGTTCCACTAAAAAGGCCTTTGTCTACAACATTTTTTATATCATTTTCTGCCCAGTGATTTGTAATATCTGTAAATTTACAA
>JBJFFW010000289.1:0-2396 GCA_051892075.1 Lachnospirales bacterium | reverse complement strand
TCTTCATATACATATGATAATAATGATGTATTTGCATTAAGTCCTGATCAAATATTAGCTATTTCTCCTATGGCACTTAAAGGTGAAGAAATATGTTTTATATGGTTGGATAATACTCGAGCCAATAGAAAATCGCGTCATTATAATGAAAAAAGAACTTACAATTTTATAAATAGAGATAATATAGAACGAGATGGTATTCAATCACTTGTTAAGTTTTTATATGGATTTGAAAATTCTCATGTAATTTACTTTAATAATGAAGAACCTTCGCGAGTATCAACTATAATATATAGTATTATTAGCTGTAGTTCCAAAATAGTTGTTATCTGAATTTTCAACCCAAACTGCCTCTAAACCCTTTTCTGTAGTAAATAGCTCATAATTATAGGCATATTTTCCTGTTGATATATTTCCCATTGTTATAAATTTATCTTCTGCAGTATCATATTTTGCAACAGATAAAACAATATTTGCAAGATATTCATCCATTCCAGCTGCATCATCAAGTTCCTTACTTGTTTGCTGATAAATTACATAAGTGCCAGAAGATTCATTGTAGACAACCGGATTTGCATCAGGTGTATTGTTGTCATCAATAGCTGTAACATCAGTCCATTTATTTGTTAATATATCAAGTCTAGAAAATACAAGACGAGTTCTGTTGGCAAGAGTTCTTGTTTCATCTGTATCTATAAATACAAGGATTTCACCATTATTAGTATTTACAACCTGTGGCTTTGCATCAGGATAAATATTTTCAGCCATAACCCCATCATCTGTATCTGTAGTCAAACCTGTACTATAAACATTCGTATCTGAAATGTAATTATTTGCTGAGTACAGAATATTGCCAAGAGATGTTAAATTATACACATCCAACATTTTACTTTTATTATCTCTCTGATATACAATTACTTTCTCATCATCCAATTGAAATGATTCTCCTAATTGCTTTGTACTTAAAATAGGCACTTTACCTTCTTTAGTCATAAAATGTCCCGTTAATCCAAGTTCACCTGAAAGCCACACTCTGTCAATTCCTGTTGGATTTGTACTGCTTACAATCACACAATCAACTCCGGCAGCTGCTTCACCATATACACCAGCATATACCCATTTTCTGATTCCTAAACCTACATCAGCATTAACTTTAAGGCTTAAATCTAATCCTACTTCCCCCTCTAGCTTTTGATTTGTAAAATTATAACCGCCTTTAAATTCCGTTACAATACCTCCTTCAACTGAAACACCTACACCAACCGGAACAAATAACACCATATATTGGTTACTATATTCGCCCTTTACATTAACCTTAAGAACAATAGCGACATTAACCACTTCTATAGAATCAGAATATTCAGCTTCTCCATAACCTATTATTTTTACCTTTGTACTGGATGTTGAAAAAGGCATATTACCTGAAAGTTCTTTTTTAGCATAATCTGTTATAAATTTTTCATTTAGAGTTGGTTTTTTTACAAATTCTTCAAAGGATTTTTTAAATGTTTTTCCCTTAACCTCTTTTTCATCAATTGCAGACTCAATAAGGTTTATTGCCACCTTTATTTTGCCATTGGATTTTGTTACCGTAATTGGAACCTCTGGCATATTTAATTTAATTTTCTCACCACCAAAAGGCTCTGCATTATCAGACAGTGTTATACTTGGTCCGCTCCCAAAAAGTTCAACTTCATCAAAAACATCAGTTCCACTATATACTGTGAATTGAAGATTATTTTTCAGATTGCCATCCAGAGATGATAACCCTTCTGTTATTATATAAACTTTTGCGCCAGGCACAAAATCTTCTGCAGATAATGTTATTTCATTTGATGTTGACCTTTTTATAAGTTTATTACCCGAATAAACATTATAAAAAGCTATACTATCTTTATTAATAGGAGTACATATTAATTTAAAATCCTTGTGAGTAGCCTCTATATTATGTGGACTATGTAATACATCAACATTTTTACTTCCATAAGAATATGTAACATTTGATAATGCCAACTTAGATTCTCCATGACTATAGGCATAAAGCACATATACGCCTGTACTTGAAATTATACTATCTATATCGTATTCAACTGATGTACCATCATATGATGTAACAGTGACTTTATTTACATCACTGTTCTTATTAAAAATAGCGATTTGCCCATTACTTACATCAGCAATCTCTGTACCATATGTAACTGTGGCATTAGCATAATTACCCTTTTTATCCTTTATAGTAAAATAGTATTTGTTGCATTTGTCCAACACTTGTTCTATATCAGGCTTTTCATATGGTGTTGCATTGACATTATAATCTTTATCAGTATAAATATAATTTACTTTAAAAGGACTTCCGTCAGAATTTATAGTTTGTACAAACTCACTGCTGTCTGTTT
>JBJFFW010000288.1:0-2400 GCA_051892075.1 Lachnospirales bacterium | reverse complement strand
TGTGAAGGTATTTTAGCTATCAGAAGAATGTATTTGAGAGTTATAAAAGAAACCGGTCTTGCTATAGCTGATGAAATGCTCTATCCATCTAATCTTCCTTTTGTAGCTGACATTTTATCATATATAGCTGTAGGTGCAAGAAGTGTTGAAAATCAGCAGCATAGACTTACAGCCAGTGGAATTGATTGTCCTGTTGGTATGAAAAATCCAATGAGTGGTGATTTATCAGTAATGTTTAATTCTGTAAGAGCAGCTCAACACTCTCATGATTTCTTATATAATGGTTATGAAGTTTTGACAAGTGGCAATCCTTTTACACATTGTATTATGAGAGGTTCTGTAAATAAGAGAGGTGTTCACTTGCAAAATTATCATTATGAAGATTTAATGCTTGCAAGTGATATGTATGAAAAGGGAGATTTTGATTATCCTGCAATTATTGTTGATTCAAATCATTCTAACTCTAAAAAGAACCACAATGAACAGCCTAGAATTATTAAGGATATTCTTCATTCAAGAAGATGCAGCAATAAACTTAAAAACCTCGTAAAGGGTGTAATGATAGAGAGCTATATTGAAGGTGGTAATCAGGCTTGTTCTGCTGACACAGAGCATATTTACGGAAAATCTATTACTGACCCTTGCTTAAGTTTTGAAGATACTAAAAATCTTTTATATGAAATGGCAGATTTAGTTTAATTTTAAAGCCCCTGTAGTTTTTTACAGGGGCTTTAAAACTAGCTAGTATATTCTATTATTCCATTTGTTATTCCAACAGCACAACTTTCTCTAAAACTTGGTGTAGCAAGTTGTTCTGCTTCTTCAGGATTACTTATAAAGGCAAGTTCAACTAAAATAGCCGGCATAACAGTAAGCCTTAAAACAGCAAAATTAGCTGTGAATATTCCTAAATTTTTTGTACCTATTTCAGCAACCAAGGCATTATTTACATCATTAGCAAACCTTTCAGCCTTTGTTCCTTCTCTATAATAAAAAGTTTCAGTTCCTGTATATATAGGGTTTTCATTGGAATTACAATGTATACTTACAAAATAATCGGCACCCCACTCATTTGCCATAGCTGCCCTTTCACTAAGACTTACTGTTTTATCACTTGTTCTGGAATATTTTACGGTATAGCCATTAGATTGCAATAATCTTCCTGTTCTTAATGCCACATCTAAATTTACATCTGCTTCTCTTAATCCATTTGGACCAACGGCTCCGGGATTATTTCCACCATGCCCCGGATCTAAAAATATTTTCATATTATGCTCCCCTTTTAATAGTTTCTAATCTATTCTATTCAAAAATTAAAAAAAAATTATTTAAAAATTAAGCATTTATTAAAATGTGGTTAAAAGGATAATTAAAACATAAATATTCATAGTTTATTCACACTTTTTATATTTTTTGTGCTAAAATAAAATCATTATAAAGGAGGTTTTAAATATGAATGATTATGATAATAATATTTTAAATGAACCAAATGAAGAAATAAATGAAAGTATGGATAATTTATCAGATAAAAACATATCTGATATACCTGAGATGATTTTGCCATCAACAGATGAAATTAAATCATCATCTCCTAAGAAAAATAAAAAAGCAAAGAAATATCGCTACGGAAAAAGCATTGCTGTAGGTCTTACAGGGGTTGTGCTTTGTGGTGCTTCCTTAGGTTTCTTTTTAGGTGTTGGTTTAAATACATCAGAAAAAATAGTTACGGGTGTTTCAAATATTTCCAGAGGAAATTTTTCATTCGAAGAAGTGTCACAGCAGACTATTGCCACAGATGCAAAGCCTATGAATCTTGTTGCTGATGAGGACAGTATAGCAAAAACCATTGCTTCTGTAGAAAATGCCGTTGTAAATATTTCAATTAAATCACAATCTGTAAATTTCTTTAATCAGGTATATGAAAGCGAAGGAGCCGGCTCAGGAATTATTTACAAAATAGATGGTGATAAAGTATATATTGTAACAAATAACCATGTAGTAGACGGAGCAAGTCAGGTTACAATTTCCGTTACAGGTAATGAACAAATTTCAGCTAAACTTGTAGGCAAGGATTCTGCTGCTGATTTAGCAGTAATTTATATATCTAAAAAAGATATGGAAAATGCAGGAATTAAGGAAATTAATGCTGCAAAATTCAGTTCAGGCGATAATATAGAAGTTGGCGAAAGTGTTATAGCTATAGGCAATGCCTTAGGTAGAGGTAAAACAGCAACTTTAGGTATTATAAGTGCAGAAAATAAAGAAATTAATATTGACGGTAAAAAATTTAATGTTATTCAGACTGATGCAGCCATTAATCCAGGTAATAGTGGCGGTGCTTTAATTAATACAAGAGGTGAAGTTATAGGTATAAATACTGCAAAACTTTCTGATTCATCA
>JBJFFW010000287.1:0-2408 GCA_051892075.1 Lachnospirales bacterium | reverse complement strand
GTTTACACCGATTTTAAAATGTGCTAAAATTAGTAATAAGAAAGTGGGTGATATATGTGCTAAATACTCATTTGGATACTTTTGTATTAGTTGCTGATGAAGGCAGTTTTTCTAAGGCTGCGGAAAAGCTGTATATATCAACAACGGCTGTTATAAAGCAGATTAATACTCTTGAGGAAAGCTTGGGATTTAAACTTCTTAATAGGAATTTTAAAGGTGTTAATCTTACGGAATCGGGCAAATCCTTATATAGTGATGCAAAGTACATTATAAAGTATATGGAGGATTCAATAAACAGGGCTAAAAATGCAGTAAATCCGGAAGAAAATACTATAAGAGTTGGTACTTCAATTATGACACCAAGTCATCTTTTAATGGAACTATGGCCTAATATACATAATTTATATCCAAACCTTAAATTTAAGCTTGTTTCCTTTGAGAACACTCCCGAAAATGCAAGGGAAATATTAAGTAATCTTGGACAGAACATAGATGTTGTTTTGGGGATTTTTGATGATACCCTTTTAGATTACAGACAGTGTGAGGCATTGGAGGTTACAAAGGTAAAATTCTGTTGTGCGGTTTCTGTTCATCATAGGCTTGCAAATAAGGATAAGCTGAATATAGCTGATTTATATGGCGAGAACCTTATGCTTATAAAAAGAGGCTGGAGCAGCTACATGGATAAATTAAGAGATGACTTAACTAAAAATTATGCCAATATAAATATTGTAGATTTTCCCTTCTATAATATAGAGGTATTTAATCGGTGCGAAAGCGAAAACAATGTTTTACTTACTGTTGATTATTGTAAAAATATACACCCTCTTATAAAGATTATACCTGTTGATTGGGATTATACTATTCCTTATGGATTTTTACATTCACCAAATCCGTCCCCTAAGGTTGAAGCATTTTTAAAGGCTGTTATAAAAATTATAAATATAAAATAATGCGTTTAAGAACTTGGAATTTTAAAACCAAGTTCTTTTTTGTTTAGTAGTTATAACTTTAGGTTTAAGCTACATAACTTTTATGAAATTCTCAATGAGTTTGTTTTGAGTTATAATTATAACACAACAAGAAAATTTAATTTTTTAAGGAGGATTTAGAAATGAAAAAGAAAATTTTATTATCATTTTTAGCTTTAGTAATGGCAGGTACAACAGTTGCATCTGTATTTGCTAATAATGAAAAATTGGGTAATACAGCAAGCTTAAATGTAAATGGTAAAAGTATTAATACTGATGTTGAAATTGTTGATGACAGATCGATGCTTCCTGTTAGGGATTTATTGGAGGCTCTTGGCTATACTGTAGGTTGGAACAGTGAAACTAAAACAGTAACAGCTGAGAGTGACATAACTCTTGAAAACAATGGTGAATTGGCTAATGCAAAACCAATTTATGGTTTGGGAAATTATTTTACTTCTGAAAATTTTACAGGTGATGTTTATCTTAATAGTATAGCTGAAAATGGTGGTGTTTCAATAGCAAATGTTACATTTGACAAGGGCTGTATAAACAGCTGGCATATACATGACCATGTTCAGATACTTATGGGAACAATGGGCGAGGGATATGCCCAAATGGAAGGACAGGATGCACAGCTTATTAAGGCGGGAGATGTAGTTGTAATACCAGCTGGTACTAAGCATTGGCATGGTGCGACTAAGAATAGCCAGTTTACACACATTTCAGTATCAGGTCCTGTTGAAGATGGTATGGAAGAGTTTGGCACAAAGTGGCTTGAGCCTGTAAATCAAGAAAACTACAATAAATTAAGTAATTAAGGGAGAATTCATATGAAGTATAGAACACTTGGTAAAGATTTAAAGGTGTCGGCTGTTGGACTTGGGTGTATGGGTATGAGCCATGCCTATGGTGCACCGGCTGATGAAAAGGAAATGATAGAGCTACTTTCTAAAGCAATAGATATTGGCTATACATTTTTTGATACGGCAGAGCTTTATGGAACTTACGACAATCCTCATCACAACGAAATATTGCTTGGCAAAGCATTAAAGCCTAACAGGGATAAGGTTGTTATTGCAACAAAATTTGGTATTCATTTTGATATGACAAGCTCTGCTGTCAATAAATCACTTATTCCTGATTCAAGACCTGAAATAATAAGAAAATCTGTTGAGGAGTCTTTAAATCGTCTTGATACAGACCATATTGACTTATATTATCAGCACAGAACAGACCCGAATGTCCCTGTTGAGGAGGTTGCGGGAGTAATGGCTGATTTAATAAAAGAGGGTAAAATAACTCACTGGGGCTTGTCAGAGGCAACAGAGGATACCATAAGACGAGCTGATAAGGTATGCAAGGTAACTGCGATTCAGAACAGATATTCAATGATGTACAGAAACTATGAGGCTTTATTTGATACTTTAGAAGAAT
>JBJFFW010000286.1:0-10886 GCA_051892075.1 Lachnospirales bacterium | reverse complement strand
CAGATTTTATCTTTAGGCTCTTTGGTGTATACTCTTACTGATATGAGCTTTATTGACGGAGTAATTGTTACAGTTGAGGGAGTGCCTGTTTTAAGTGAGCAGGGGCAGGACCCTATACTTTTAAACAGGCAAAATGTAAGAAATAATCCTACCATTGACCCTGAAAAAACAGAGTGGCAGACTGTTACTTTGTATTTTTGTGACAGGTCCGGAGAGAAGCTTGTGCCTGAACAAAGAAGTGTTGAAATTAAAAAGAGCCTTACTTTGGAATATCAGATTGTAGAACAGTTAATTGTAGGACCTGATAAAAAAATGCTTAAATCTACAATACCTAGTGATACAGATATTAGGGATATTAAAACTGAAGACGGAATTTGTTATGTAAATTTATCTAGGGACTTTATAAAGACTACTCCGGAGGGTATAAGTTCAGAGCTTGTAAAAATTTATTCTATTGTGGATTCTCTTACAGAGCTTAATTATGTCAATAAAGTTCAGTTTCTTATTGACGGTGAAAAGGTTAATGAAACCGGTGACGGTATTGATTTTAGCAAGCCTTTTGACAGAAAAACTGACATTATAAAAACCACAAGATAAGGTGAATTATATGAAGGTAATAGACAGAGATATAAAAAGCGGAGAATTTCAAAGAGTATATCTTTTTTGTGGCGAAGAAAAATATCTTTTGCTTGAATATGAAAATAAGCTTAGAAATGCTGTTATGCCAAAAGAAGCCGAGCTTATGAATTTAGTAAAGTTTGATGGTGTAGATGATGTTGAAAAGGTGGCATCAGCCGTTGAAACATTGCCATTTTTTAGTCCCTACAGACTTGTACTTATTAAGGATTCGGGACTTTTCAAAACAGGCAAAAAAGAAATGACCGATAAAATGTGTGAGGTTATTAAAAATATTCCTTCCTCTTGTGTTGTAGTATTTACTAATGAAGAAGTGGATAAGAGAAATTCTCTTTATAAGGCTGTAAAAAAATATGGTTATGTTTGTGAAATTAAAACCCTTAAAGACAGCGAGCTTATAAAATGGGTTGAAGTTAATTCTCTAGGTAAAATAAAAGGAAGTACGGCAGCTTATTTTGTTCAAAATGTCGGAAACCAAATTGAGGCTTTAAAGGCTGAAATGGATAAGGCTATTTCCTATAGTGGGGATAAGGCTGTTACAAAGGAAGTTATAGATAATATATGTACTAAGTCTTTGGAGTCTGGTATGTTTGATATGATGGACTCTATTGGACTTAAAAAGGCTGATAAAGCTCTTGATATTTATAATAATATGCTTTTTATGAAGCAATCTCCTGTGGCTGTCCTTACAATGATAGCAAGACAGTTTAAACTTATACTTCAATGCAAATACTTATTAAAAAAAGGCTATACAAAAAGCCAAATTGCTTTGGAACTTTCCCTTAGAGATTTTATGGTGGAGAAATATATAAATCAAAGTAAAAATTTTTCCGTAACAACTTTAATGGAAGCTGTAAAAGATTGTGCCGAACTTGATGTAAGATTTAAACAAGGACTTATTTCCGATGTTTTAGGAGTTGAAATGATAATACTTAAATATAGCAGATAAAAAATGTAATTTAAGCCTTTATGGAAATACAACCATAAAGGCTTTTGTTGAATAGACAAGGGGACGGTTATATTGCCCTACAGGATATTGCTGTTGATGAAAATATGTCAATAAATGTACCTATGCTATATGCAGTAGGCGATTGCAGAGGTGGACTTTTACATGTTGCAAAATTTGTATGTGACGGTGCTGTAGCAGGTATTAATATAATAAAAAGGCTGAAGAAATAAATAGTTAAATTAAACAAAAAACAGGATAAATGATTGTGAAAACCGACAGAATTAATCTGTAGTTCAATAAATTGGATTTTTAGGCTTGTATTTCTGTCGGTTTTGTTTTATCATAAAATGTATAAGCTGTTTTTGGGTATTTTTTATACAGCTTTGAAATTATCGGCAATAAAAAAGGAGGAACCAAAATGAACAAAGGTTTTAAAAAGATTTTAAGTATTATTCTTTCTGTGGCTATGCTGATTTCAAGTGTAACATTTATTAATGTTGTGCCGGCTGTCGCAGGCAGTACATACATTTCAGAAGCAAAAGATACAGCAAAGCCTGTTACTGCTGATGTTATTGTTGATAGTAATGGCAAGAGTCAGACTTTAACAGCTATGCAGAATATTATTACTACTAAGGAGGCTACAATAGAAACTCCAAGTGAAACAACTACTGAAAGCGTAATTTCTACACCTGGTGTTATATACGGTGATGTTGATGGAAACGGTGTTTGTGAAATACTTGACTGTGCTGCTTTATTTGTCCAGATTATTAATGGTTACATTGAACCTGTTTCAGGTATTAATGATGTAACAATGGACGGCAAGGTTGATACTGCTGATGTTGCTACAATTCTCCAGAAGATTTTAAACAGCAGCTTTAAGATGCCTTGTGAGCCTGATGAGGAAGAAACAACAGAGACAACAACTGAGATAATAACAGAGACAACTACAGAAACAACAACAGAAACAACAACAGAAACAACTACAGAGACTACAACTGAAACAACTACAGAGACAACTACAGAGACTACAACTGAGACAACTACAGAAACTACCACTGAGACAACTACAGAGACAACAACTGAAACAACTACAGAGACTACAACTGAAACAACTACAGAGGTTACTACAGAAGCTCCTACAGAAACAACAACAGAAGCTCCTATAGATACTACTGCAGGTAGTCTTGATGAGCTTTTAAATGACACAGTTAAGTGGAGTGTTGGTACTTATACAGCAAATAGTGATTTAGGTAATGGTTTAACAGTTCTTCTTGATGTTGCTCCTGTAACAGACGGTGCAGGATTATTTACAGCAGCAGACGGAAGCACTTATGAATACAGCAAGGCAGCAGAGGCTAATAACTGTATGGCAGCAGCAGCTAACGGTGATGTTATTAAGTTTACTGCTCCTTCTAATGGTACATTTACTATTGCGTTCAAGGTAAATAACGGTAAGACTGGTACAGTATTTGGCGAAACAATTACAGCTGTAGGCGCATCAGCATATTGTGTCAGAACATATAATGTTACAGCAGGTCAGTCATATACAGCAGGTCTTACAGGCTCTAAGTTAAGAGTATTCTACTTAGGCTATACTCCTGATACTATTGTAGATTCTACAACAACAGAAACAACAACAGAGGCTACAACAGAAACAACAACAGAAACAACTACAGAAGCTCCTATATATACTACTGTAGGTAGTCTTGATGAGCTTTTAAATGATACAGTTAAGTGGGATGTTGGTACTTATACAGCAAATAGTGATTTAGGTAATGGTTTAACAGTTCTTCTTGATGTTGCTCCTGTAACAGACGGTGCAGGATTATTTACAGCAGCAGACGGAAGCACTTATGAATACAGCAAGGCAGCAGAGGCTAATAACTGTATGGCAGCAGCAGCTAACGGTGATGTTATTAAGTTTACTGCTCCTTCTAATGGTACATTTACTATTGCGTTCAAGGTAAATAACGGTAAGACTGGTACAGTATTTGGCGAAACAATTACAGCTGTAGATGCATCAGCATACTGTGTCAGAACATATAATGTTATAGCAGGTCAATCTTATACAGCAGGTCTTACAGGCTCAAAGCTTAGAATATTCTATTTAGGCTATACACCTGAAGGCGGTACAGAGACAACAACAGAAACAACAACAGAAGGTACAACAGAGGCAGTTAATAATGACAGCTACTACAACTTTGACGATAATCCTGAAGTTATTAAGGACGGTACTAGTGGTATTACTTACACAGTTACTACTAAGGACGGTACAGTTTCTGATGATTTAACAGCAATAGCATGTATTGTAAATGGTAATTTACTCCTTAATGATACGTCTTTAACTGATACTGTTAAGGCTACATTACCTTTAACTGAAAAGACTTCTGGCACTGTTACTTATACAGCTAAAATTACTCCATCTGTAGCTGCTACTAACTGGACTATTGTTCAGCTTAACGGTGTTAAGGCTGATGATAGAGAGGGTGAGGTATTAGGTGTAAGAACAGACGCAAGCAAGAACTACGGCATAAGAGTAAATGCAGGCACAGCTATAACATCTACAACTGTTACATCTGCTGAAAATGCTCAGGCTGAATTAGTAATAACTGTTGACTTTGATAATGATACTGCAACATTTAGCGTAAATGGTTCTGCTCCTGTTACTGTAACAGGTGTAGATGCTAAGTCTATTACATCTATGTCATTCCAGACAGCTACAGGTGCAAGAGATTTAACAGTTGATGATGCAGGTATTACATACAGATAAGGTTATTGAAGGTCCTACTGAAACTACTTCAGAGTCTGCAACATGAGGCACAACAGAAGCTCCTCAATAATATAAATAAATGATTTGTGGTGTTTATCCCCAAGGGTTTTAAACTCTTGGGGATTTTTACATTAATATACAAGGGGACAGTTAGAAGATTATGAAAAAATAAGAAATATATAGTCAATAAAGAAGACAGTAAAAAATAAGCCCTTCAAAATCTATTGAAAGTGGCTTATTAAGTGAGTTTTACAAATCAAATCTAAATTTTTTGAATTCCCAAAAAGGTAGTGGAGTTGTTGTATCTCTCGTCGAACCCGAAAGGTGTTCGACTGAGGGTACATATAGTGGAGATGAGGGGAGTCGAGTTTAATATCCATAGGACGGAAATAGGCTTAAATACTTGGCTTTGACAAGAAATTGGACTGTGAGATACTAATGAGATACCAATTTATAATTTGTAATTGGAATTCGTATATTTAAATACATTTCAAACTATACAATAAATTAAATATATTTATAACTATTGTTTTTATTTTTAGAGAGTACTATTAGTTTTATAATAATGATAAATTTGAGGAGCTTATAGCAAAAGAAATAGGGCAATTCTTTTGTTAATTAATATATTTTACAACTTGTCAGAATAGTTTGTGTTTTATGGATGAGTTGTAGAATAAAAAATAATATTAAATCTTTAATTTTTGCAATATAGGATGTATATGATTATGACTATTCTAGAGATTTTTATTATGATAATAATTGTTACTTTGAAGTAGCGAATACAGAATCATTGATTGATTTCGTATTTTAACATGTCAACCTCCATTTAAAGCTGATTAATCTATTCCTGCAAATTAGAGATATTTTGTTCTTGTAAATGGTAATATTAAAATGTATATTTAATGGAAATAATAATGTACAAAATTTGCTGATATGTTACCATATCTATGGAGGCGGAATTCCATAGACAGTGCGTTAATAATTCAGCTTAAGATATTTAAATTGAGTGATATAAAACCAAATTTTCTGAGCTTGCACACCTATACAACTTAGATCGCAGAATCATAAAAAGTATTATGACGGAAACGAGGGTAAGCCTGTGCATCGTAACAAGACAAGTAAGCTTGCTAAATACTATGACATAATAAAACAGAAACTGGCAATAAGAGGCACCAATGTCGGAGTTGTTTATGAATATATAGTTGAATAAATAGATTCTGATATAGGAATCTATTCTAACTTCAACAGGATGAGTTTGAAACAGAGGATGAACTTATTGCCATCCTTGCAAAAATCAATAAAATAGTACAACAGCATGTGTGTGATGAAACAGGAGTACCTCCACTTCTTATGTTTTAAAAGGAAAAGGATCATTTACAACCATTACCCAAAAAAGATGTTGTTGAATTATATATTAGTCATGATAGACAAACTACCGTCAGAAAGGATTCTATTATGACATATATGAGTAACAAGTATTCAGTACCTTCAGAGTATATAGGTAAACCTGTAAGTATAAGGATTATTGAGGATAATCTGCAAACCTTCATGTAGCTAATTTCCTGTTTATCAAGACAATGGAGGATTTTGATTTTGACTTTCAACCCAATATTAATAAAAAAGAAATGTTGGAACTCAACGCACTGGGCTTCGTAGAAAAAAAGGAGAATGTTATCTTTGTTGGGTCAAGTGGTGTTGGTGAAACACATCTTGCAACATCCCTGGGTATAAGCTGCACAAAAGCTAGATACCAAACATATTTCATAACCTTTGAAGCATTGATAATACAGTTAAAAAAGTATTGAATGAAAACCGTCTTGAAGCACGACTTAAATTTTATGCTAAATATAAGGTTCTGATTATTAATGAAATTGGCTATATGCCAATAGACCAAGATTCAGCAAATATGTTTTTTCAGCTTATAGCCAAACGCTACGAGAAGAACAGTACAATAGTAACAACAAATATGCTGTTTTCACGCTGGGGAGAGTTTTTTGTTCATCAACACTTGCAAACACTATATTAGATAGATTGCATCATCATTCTACAATAATTTCCATTAAGGGCCTTCATACAGACTTAAGGATAAGCGAGCCTTGATGGAACCTCAACCAGAAGACTAAACTAGAAAATGTACATTTTTATTTTCCTCTTTTTATACATTTTTATATTGACATTTACAAATAGCTATATAGAGAAATGTATCTTAAAATGTGAATTAGTATTTAACTTTGTCTTTTTTAGGAGAATATATGTTTAAAAATGACTATTGCATCACAATAGTTTATTTACTTTAAAAGTTCATCATATGTGGTTTCAAGTATATCTCTTATTGCCCTAAGCTGAATTACCTGTATATGCTGAATACCGCGTTCAATTTTAACAAGAGTTTCCCTTGTAAGAGGAACACCAAGAAGCTGAACCTTTCTTACAAGCTCAGTTTGTCCTATCCCCTTTAACAAGCGAATTTCTCTTATATTTTTGCCTATACACCCTGTATTATCCTGCTTTATTTTTTGATTTACCATAGAATACCTCTCTTAATTTAGAACTAGTTTTGGTTCTTTTTTGATTGATTATAATTAAAATCAACGATAAAATGGGACTGAAACTAGTCCAATTATAAAAGAGAGGTATTTTTATGAGAAATCAAACATGTTGCTTTACAGGTCATAGGGATTGTAAGGATAGTTTTTTTCTTAGAAAAAGACTTAAATCCGTTATTGCTGAGCTTGTTGTTAATAAGGGTGTTAGATTTTTTGGCGCCGGAGGAGCCCTTGGATTTGACACTGTCGCATCTTTGTGCGTATTGGAGCTGAAAAATACATATCCCCAAATTAGACTTATACTTGTTTTGCCTTGTCCCGAACAGACAAAATATTGGTCTGTTAAAGATAAGCAAGTATATGAGTACATTAAAAGAAAGGCTGATAAAATCGTATATACATCTGAAAAATATACAAAAGGATGTATGTTTAAAAGAAATCGCTGGCTTGTAGATAATAGCAACTATTGCATTGTGTATTGTGTTAAAAATACTGGTGGTTCGTATTATACTGTTAATTATGCAGAAGAAAAAGGGCTTGAAGTTATTAATAGCCAGTTTAGGTTATATAACCTTAACTGACTATTACTTGAAAGTTTGCGAAAACTAGAGAACCGCCGTATACGGAACCGTATGTATGGTGGTGTAGGAGGCTGGTAGATAAAATAATTATCTACCTCATACCTGATTGCGAAAATATAAACCATCTGCTAATTAGGAATTAAGTATCCCTATTTTATAACAATTTAAAACTGTGGAATGTTATATCATAATTTTAAACATATTTTTTTTAATTTTATCATATTACAAAAATTAACACTGAAAGGACACCTAGTATCTATGTAAATATGTTATGATAAAAATGAATAAAAAGTGAATTTTTTGTCGACTTTTTACATACCATGTGTTATAATTAATGTATAATTTGTAGAGAGGATAAGTTATGAAAAATTCAAAAAGCTATTTTAAACACAATAGAATATTGAATTTATGTATGAAGCTTATTGATGGTGAAATTATAAATAAAAAAGATGAGTTAGAAAAATACGGTGGGAATGAAAGATCAATACAAAGAGATTTAGATGATTTAAGAGTATTTTTTGAAAATAGGGGAATGAGGATGGGAATTAGACAAGAAATCATATATGACCGTTCTCTTAAAGGCTATTATCTTTATTATGAAAATAATAAGCAGATGACAAATGGTGAGGTATTTGCGATAAGTAAAATATTGCTTGAAAGTAGGGCTTTCGCAAGGGCAGAGCTTAATAAAATACTTGATAAAATTATAAATAACTGTGTTCCATCTGTTGATATAAAAAATATTGAAAGTCTTATAGCTAATGAAAAGTTTTATTATGTTGAGCCAACTCATAAGCGGAATATAATTGAAAAAATGTGGGATATTGCTTCAGCAATAAGAGAGAGGAAAAAGATTAATATTGAGTACATAAGGCTAGATGGAACTATTGTTAATAGAAGGGTGTTGCCTGTAGGAATAATGTTTTCAGAATTTTATTTTTATATGCCAGCTTTTATTGAAAATATTGATAAAGAAAAAGAGTTTGAAAATAAAGATGATATTTATCCTACCATATACCGCATAGATAGAATACTTAAATATGCAATAACAAATGAATGTTTCATAGTGCCATATTCTAAAAGGTTTCAAGAGGACGAATTTAGAAAAAGGGTACAGTTTATGTATGGTGGCAAACTGCAAACTGTAAGATTTGAATTTAAAGGTCCATGTATTGAAGCTGTTTTGGATAGATTGCCTACAGCAATAATTGAAAAGGAGGAAAATAGTGTGTATACAGTTAGAGCTGAGGTGTTCGGCAAGGGTATAGATATGTGGCTTAGAAGCCAAGGGGACAATGTATATTTAATTAGTAATTAATAATATTATTGAGAAGATTCATATGGAAAAAATAAAGATTACTTTAAAATATAACCCATATACATTAGTTGGGACAGAGTTTAGGACAGAAACAAATAGGTACGATAATATTTTACTACCATCTTTAAAAATGAGAAGGCTACAAGAATGGTTAGAACCATATGAAATATATGGATAACATTGGTGTGGCTTGTTTGAGTCTATTAGTGATAAAATAGGAACAAAAAGTTATACTGTTTTATTCAAGGGACGAAAAGCTTATTATGAGGATTTGAATAATAGAACTAGATGATTGGGAACTATAATGTAGATATTATATACGAGGAGAAATGAACTAATCCGTAGTACCTATGCATTATATTATAGGTCCTTGAATTTGGGATTTAAACACTATAACTATATAATATGAGGAGATGTAGCTATGACAAAAGAAGAATTACTTGAAGATGTTAATATAGGTAATATCGTAAAAATCCATACAGAGTCCAATGAGATTTTTGAAGGTAAAATTACTGATTTTGGTGAATCAGGTCTTAAAATACATATGCTTAACAGTAATAAAGCTAAACGTATAATGTATGGGCGAATAATAGAATATGATATTGAAGAGGAAGACAGTAGCGCCTCTTTTTCAACAGTGGTTGTTACTCAAACAACAGAAGAAAAAATGAATATTGAGTATAACGGAAACAAGGAAGATAAGTCTCATGATTACAGTGAAGAAAATTTACCTATTGTAGAAGAGAAAAATCTTTTAGATTTGGATAGAAAGGAGATTTTTAGTGAATGGGATTCAAATATTGATTTAGAGGTCATAAAGAGTGAATGGATAAGAAAGTTAGATTCAAAACAAAAAAATGAATATATTAGAATCTCTAATATTCTAGATTATGCAAAAAAGGTGCATGAATACTCTTTTGATGGTGATAGAGTAAAGCGAGCTATTGCTGAGTATAAAAAAATAGCTATAGATATAAAAATTATAAATGTATTTATTGCGCTGATTTATCATGAATTTAATGAGATTTCGACAGCAATAGAATACTACAAAAAGGCTGGAGCTCATGATATAGCATTTCTGCTATCGTTGAAATACAATAATAATGAAAATTTATTTGAACAGGCTATTTTGGCAGTAGAATATAATACAGAAAATGAGGTTATAGTTAAATGGTTATGTGAATATGCGGTAAAAAATAATGATTTTGCAGTCATCTCACATGTTATTAATCATTGTGATGCTTCTTTAGGAAAAGTTTTATTATTTTGGTATGCTGATAAGCCAGAAATAAAATTACTACCTAATAATAAAGAGATTCTTGCAAATGCAAATATATTATTTCTTAAGAATCTTATTGTGGAAACAAAAGAGGAAAATGATGCACATATCAAAACTATATTGTCAAATGCATCCACTACATTAAATTCAGATGAAGAAATTGATTTATTAAGTGATGAATCGGTTTATCAAGGGGTTATTTCCTACTATAACAAAAATGGTGGAAATGGTATGATAAAAAATTTGGAAGGGGGATCTATATATTTTTATATAAAGCAAGTTAAAGATTTAGAATTACAACGAATATTAGCAACAGAAACAGATTATAAAAGAAAAGTTGTATATACAAGAGGGATTAACTTTAAAGGGGAAATTGCAGCAGATGCAATAGAGATGGTTTCAAATGATTCAGAGATTGTTCAAGAGACTGAATATGTATATAAAGGTTTTTTGGATGATTACGATGTGTATGAAAATAGAGGAAAGATTCGCTCAGGTAATAAGTCTTTTAATTTTGTTTTTGAGGCAATTAAAGACCCACTTCTATATGCTGAAATCATGTCTAGACCATATTCTGTTTTAGATTTATCGGTAAAATTCAATGCACGAATTCATAAAAGTAAAAAAACAAAGAAAGTTTCGTGGATTGCATATGATATCTGTGGAACAAAAGAGTATAGTAAAGCAGAAATAGAGGAATTTATTTCACAACGATATGTAATGGAAGCAGAAGTGAACGAGTGGTTAGGTGTTGAAACAAGTGTAAAAAATGTAGGGTATTTTAGAGCAATAGAATATGAACCATTA
>JBJFFW010000285.1:0-2415 GCA_051892075.1 Lachnospirales bacterium | reverse complement strand
AATGAATTGTGTCTTTTGGCATTATTCCATTCATTAACATCTCGACATATTGCAATATTTTCGCTTGGTATCCAGCCACTTGTAGCCTCACAGATACAGTAGTACCATTTGCTGTCTTTGCTTGTATGAACAACAATAACAGGCTCATTGTATAAAACCTCAGTATCCTGAATCATATTATCATAGTCCTGTGCAGAGGCAACAATAAATGGGTCTGCACTTGGCAAAAGCACTAAATCAGAGCGTTTAACGGTAATGCCGTAACTTATCTGTGTTTCATCGGCAACAGCATCGGTATTTAAGTTTTCCTTAACAGAGCTTATATATTCATCATCAATAGCCTTGCCATTAATCTCATAAACATGCCAGTTGAAATTATCAATATTTATATAGCTTTTGATTTTTTCCCCTGAGATTGTTTTAGGGAATAAATCAAGGTTATACATTGCACCGATAGAAGTCATTTTTTTCATTGTCTTTTCATTATAGCTTTCAATTTCAGTCTGAGTCATAAGTACCTTGCCAGTATTTTTTGTTTTATTAAGCCAATACTGGGGATTAAGCATTTTTTCTGAAACAAACTCAGAATATGTAGCATTATTTGCAAAAGCAGTGCCTGTAAATGTAAAAACAAGCACAAATACAGTAAAAATAAATCTTTTAAATTTGTTCATTAATATTTCCTCCTTATTTATTTTTAAAAATATATTTTCCCGTTGTAAATTCCGCCCAGGAATAGTTTGCCATGTACTCACCTCTAAAGGAATTTACCGCAATAACATCTCCCTTTTCATAATCGTAGGAATCGCATTTTACCTTTGATATATCCAGAGCCAGGTGATTCCAGCTTTTTATAAGTAGCTTCTCTAGTCCTACTGATTTCAAGCTATTTTTAAGGGATGAAACTATTGTAGTTGTCATATTTTTCAGCCTTTTGTCATATTTTGCTTTTTCCCATAGAACAAGAGCAATCTGCTCGGTAGTGGCAGATGCACCATGCCTATCCACAAGGTAGGCAAACAGTTCCTTCGCCTTTTCCCTTTCAAAAACAAGTGGTTTGCCGTCAACAAAAACCTCAAAATTTCCAAAGGTCTGTATGCGTATATCCCTAGTAAATTCCGACGGCTCGGCACGCCAGTCATATACCATTTCATCAAGGTTTTTTTCAATGCTTTTGGCAGTAATTGGCTTCATTAGATAGCCTTTTGCATAAAGTCCGAAGGCATCAAAAGCATATTCGCTGTATGCAGTACAAAAAAACAATGCTGCATTTGGGAATAATGTCTTTATGATTTTTGCAAGCTCCAAACCATTTAGTCCCTTCATATCTATATCTAAAAAAGCATATTGCAGACTTTCTCCCCTTTGCTTTAATTCCTTAAGCCATTCCACAGCAGATATGGATTTCTTTTCACCATGTATCACCGCATTTGGAAAAACAATTTTAAGCTCATTTAACAAAGTATCTAAGGGAAGCTGCTCATCATCAACAGCCAGTATATACATAAATCCACCTCCTCTTATTTTAAAAAGCTAATTACAGCAGTTGTACCCTCACCCTTAACGCTTTTTATTTCAAGAGTACCTCTAACAGTATATTCAAGACGCTTTCGCACATTCTGTATACCTATATGCTTTTCATTTTTATCAAGGGGTAAATAAACATCAAATCCGACGCCGTCATCAGATATAGTAATTATAATTTTATCGCCGTCCCTTTGGGTACGGATAGTTACAGTACCCCCATTTTCCGACATACATATACCATGCTTAACCGCATTTTCAACCAGAGGCTGCACCACAAGAGGCGGTAGGAAAAAGTCCTCCACCTGTATATCATAAATGATATTAAGGTCATCTCCAAAGCGCATTTTTTCAAGTTTGATATACTTTTCAATATGTCTTAACTCCCTTGAAAAATGGATAAGCTCCTTGCAGTTGATAGACTCCATATTAAGCCTTAGATAGTCCGAAAAATCTGCCAGTGCCTCCCTTGCCTTATCGGGATTTTTGCGGCACAGTTCACTTATAGCACTTATACAGTTGTATAAAAAGTGTGGCTTTATCTGGCTAAGCATAAGGGATATTCTACTACTCTGCAATTCGGCAGATAATTTTTCAGCCTGTACAGCGGCACAATAATTTTTAGGTACAACCTTTATTATTCTTATAACATGCAGTACAAACAAGCCAAGAAATACTGTCTTTGAGCATATACCCTCCTGCCACAGGTAAAGCCTTGTATTTGCTATATCCAGAAGTGCCGCAACTATAAGCAGTATATAAGATATAGGCACAATATAACCACCACTGCCGTAACGGCACTGATGAAAAAGACAGCCTATAAGCACAACAAAAATAACTGTATGCACAGCCATAAAATATATTGCCGTATCATAAATAACCATAACACCT
>JBJFFW010000284.1:0-2423 GCA_051892075.1 Lachnospirales bacterium | reverse complement strand
AATTATTCTTGGTGTAGGTAATAATAAATTTGCTCCTGATAATAACTGTATAAGAGCTGATTTTACTATTGTACTTACTAAGATTTTAGGAATTGACAGTATTAAAGCATCTAATAATTATGATGATGTTCAAGCCACAGATTATTTCTA
Organism: Lachnospirales bacterium; assembly: GCA_051892075.1. Classification (GTDB taxonomy): domain Bacteria; phylum Bacillota; class Clostridia; order Lachnospirales; family CAG-274; genus HGM11788. The sequence goes on along the minus strand of JBJFFW010000284.1, from coordinate 2,273 downwards.
TAATTATGTTGGTGCTGCAAGGTCACAAAATATTGAATGTGGCGTTACAAACAATAAATTCAGACCAAAGGATTACATTACAAGAGAAGAAATGATGGTAATGGTATATAAGGGACTTGTAAGCGTTCAAGGTGACTCAACAAATGCCGATGTTTCAGTATTATCAAAATTTACTGATGCAAGCCAAATAGCAGAAGAAAATAAAGCTGCCGTAGCTGCCCTTGTTTCAAGTGGTGCTATAAGTGGTACATCAGCTACTACTCTTGAGCCAAAGGCTAAAATTACAAGAGCTCAAATGGCTGTAATTATGAATAAAGTTGATGAAATGATTAACTAAATATATTTTTTTAAATGGCATAGTTTTTACTGTGCCATTTTTAAATTTCCATAACTAATATATTGACAAACCCCTATGTTTTTAGATAAAATATTTATAATTATGTTTTAAGGAATGATAAAAATGAATACTTTTACAGAAAATACAAATGAATTTTTAGTAGGTATAAAATTTAATAATAATAAAGAGTGGTTTCATCAAAATAAAGAATTATATAGTGAATATGTGCATCAACCTATGGTGTTTTTGGCTAATGAGCTTTGCAAAAAGTTTAATGAATTTGATAAATCTCAAGTCCTTGTGCCAAGAGTATCAAGAGCAAACAGAGATGTAAGATTTTCTCAAAATAAAATGCCTTATAAAATTTCTAAATGGTTCTTTTTAAGAACAACTGCCTCATCTAAAATATGGTATCCAAAGCCTACTATATTTTTTGAGGCAACTATGGATTGGTGGAGATATGGCTTTTATTATCATGTACCACCAAAGATTATGGGGGAATTTAGAAAAAAAGTTTATGCAAATATTGCTGAAGCTGAAAGAATGGTTGATTTTATAAAAAATCAAAATTGGTTTAGTTTTGATGGTGAAATGTATAAAAAAGTATTTAATAAAGATTGCAGCCAAAAGGCAAATGAACTTGCCCAAAGAAAATGGGTAGAATTTACAAGATATGAAGGCTATGATAATCTTGATTTTTATTCAGATGAGCTTTGTGATGTAGTATTTGAAAAAATTTCAGGTATTTATGAATTATATAAGTATTTTAACAATGTATCAGAGGTTTAAACTATGGATTATGAAAAATATATGGCTTATGCTTTAAAACAGGCTGAAATTGCCTATTCAAATAATGAAGTACCTATAGGATGTGTAATTGTATATGATGATAAAATAATAGGAAAAGGGGCAAATATGCGTGTTACAAAAGGAAATGTTCTTGCCCATGCCGAAATAATAGCTATTAATGAAGCCTGTAACTTTTTAGGCGACTGGCGACTTGAGGACTGCACACTTTTTGTTACAGTTGAGCCTTGCCCTATGTGTTCAGGGGCAATTTTACAGGCAAGAATACCTACTGTTGTATTTGGCACAAGAAACCCAAAGGCAGGCTGTGTAGGTTCAATTTATAATCTTTTACAAGATGACAGATTTAATCACAAAGCTGAAATTATTGAAGGAATTATGGCAGAAGAAAGTGCAGCTATTATGAAAGATTTTTTTAAGAGGTTTAGAAAATGAAAGCAGTAATTTTTGATTTTGACGGCACAATAGCCGATAGCTCCTATGTATGGCAAAAAGTTGACTACGATTTTTTTTCTAAAAGAGGTATGAGTGTACCTGCTGATTATGTAGATGCAATTAGTACAATGAGCTTTACAAGTGGAGCAATTTATACCAAAGAAAAATATAATATTAAAGAAACCATAGAAGAAATAATGAATGAATGGAATAGTCATGCCCTTTATGAATATGAAAATAATGTAACATTAAAACCTTATGTTAAAGAATATATTAAAAAGCTTTCTGATAAGGGTATTAAAATGGGAATTGCCACAGCTTCAAATCCTGAATTTTACAAACCTGTGTTAAAAAGAGAAGGTGTAATTAATTATATTGAAGCCTTTGCCGATGGTTCAGACAATGTAAGGAATAAGGATTTTCCAGATATTTACAAACTTTGCGCAAAAAGACTTGGTGTAACGGCAAGGGATTGCCTTGTATATGAAGATGTTATAAAAGGAATTAAATCAGCTAAACTTGCCAATATGAAAACTGTGGCTGTTTTTGATAATCACAGAGGCAATAACTGGGAGAGTATTAAAATGGCTGCTGATAATTTTATAATGGATTTTAGTGAAATGTTATAAAAAAAATTAGTGTCAATGATTTTTGAAAATGTCCCAAATTTTTAAATTTATTAGCACCGTTTTAG
>JBJFFW010000283.1:0-2426 GCA_051892075.1 Lachnospirales bacterium | reverse complement strand
ATGGGTGCTAATATTGGTACTACAATTACAGGCTGGCTTGTATCATCATCTGAGTGGGCTGCCTTTTTAAAGCCTGAATCTTTAGCTCCTATTGTAATATTTGTAGGTGCTGCTATGGCTCTTTTTAGTAAAAAGGACAAGTTAGCTCAAGTTGGACAGATTTTTGTTGGTTTTGGTATGCTTTTTATTGGTATTACCATGATGAGTGAAGGTGTTGCCCCTTTACAGGACTCTCCTGCATTTGTTCAGGCTTTTAAAGAATTCGGTAAAAATCCTGTACTTGGTATTATAGTTGGTGCTGCCGTAACTGCTATTATTCAGAGTTCTTCTGCTTCAGTCGGTATTTTACTTGCTCTTTCAGCTACAGGTATGGTAAGCTGGAATTCTGCTGTGTATATTATTATGGGTCAGAATATTGGTACTTGTGTTACTGCCCTTCTTTCAAGCCTTGGTGCTTCTAAAAATGCTAAGGGTGTAGCTTATATCCACCTTATGTTTAATGTATTTGGCAGTGTATTTTTTAGTATACTTGCTGTAATATTCTTTACATTTAAGCCTGAAATAGGCTATTTGCCAATTACTAAAACAGGTATCTCTATTGTGCATACAATATTTAATATTGCAAACACACTTATAATGATTCCTTTTTCAGGTGTGTTGGTTAAAGTTGCCGAGTTTCTTTGCAGAACTACAAAAACAGAAACCGACGAAGGTTCTTTACTCCACTTGGACGATAGAATTTTGGGGACTCCAAGTATTGCCATGGAAAGCTGCGTAAAAGAAGTTGTCAGACTTGGTAATACAGCTCTTAAAAATCTTAATTTGGCATGTGATGTAATGCTTAATAGAGGCACTGCTGCCGATATCGAAAAGATTTTAACAAGAGAAAAGAAAATTGATGAACTTACTAAAGGTATAACTCAGTTTATGGTTAAACTTTGTAATACTAATATTACTTCTCAGGAAAATAAATTTGTAACAAGCCTTTTCCATGCTGTTCACGACCTTGAAAGAATTGGTGACCACTGTGAAAATATGGCTGAATTTACTCAAAATATGATTAGTGAAAATCTCGAATTTTCTGATACTGCAAAGGCTGAACTTACTGAAATTTTTACTGAAACAGAAAAGTGTGTAAGAAATGCCATAATTGCATTAGAAGACAGCGATATCGATTTTGCAGAAAAGGTTATTAAAGAAGAAGAAAGAGTTGATAATCTTGAAAAAACTCTCAGACAAAAACATATTGTAAGACTTTCAACTAATCAGTGTAACCCACTTGTAGGTGTAATTTTCCTTGATGTACTTACTAATATTGAAAGAGTATCTGACCATGCACTTAATCTTGCTCAGGTAGTTATTGAAAATAAAACAAATTAATCTTAAAGGGCTTTCACAAAGTATGTGATTGCCCTTTTTATTTTAAAATTTGTTGAAATTATTTTTAATTTGTGGTAATTTATATCTAGCAATTATAATAGAAAAGAGGAATTAAAAATGTTCAGAGCCGATTATCATACACATTCAAGCTTTTCCTTTGATAGTGACGCACCTATGGAAAATATGATTATTCAAGCTATTGCTAAGGGTTTAAATGAAATAGCCTTTACTGACCATGTTGATTTTGATAAAAGATATACTTTAAATGACTATGATGAAATTATACCTGTTGTAATGGATTTCAGAGAAAAATATAAAGACAGAATTAAAATTGTGTTTGGTGTTGAAATAGGACTTGAAAATAAATGGAAAGATATTATAAATCCTTTTAGTAAGAAATATCCCTTTGATTTTATTATAGGTTCATCTCACGCCACTAAAACCTATGATTTGTATTATGACCAAAAAGAGTTTTTCTCTAACAGAACAAAAGAAGAAGCCTATTCAATTTATTTTGAAGAAATTTATAAAAATGTTTTAGCCTGCCCTAATTTTAATGTTTATGGACATTTAGATTTTGTGTCAAGATATGGCTTATATGAAGATAACAGCCTTAAATATGAAGATTACAGCGACCTTATTGACAAAGTTTTAAAGGCTATTATCGAAAATGGAAAAGGTATAGAAATTAATACTTCAGGCTTTAGATATGGTATTGATAATACCTATCCAAGTCTTGATATTATTAGAAGATATAAAGAACTTGGCGGAGAAATACTAACCTGTGGAAGCGACTCTCACAGTATAGCAGGTGTCGGAGGCTATATAGATTATGCTTATGAGCTTGCAAAGGCTTGTGGTTTTAAGTATATTACACGATTTGAAAATCAAAAACCTGATTTTGTTTTAATTTAGTTTAAAAGACCGTTTTATCGGTCTTTAGACTGTCAAAAAAGTCCAGTTCGCTGGGCTTTTTTGACAGTCTGAGCCGTTGCAAGCACAGCTTGCAACGGCTTTCTTTTAATTGTTAAAAAGTGCTGTAGAAA
>JBJFFW010000282.1:0-2437 GCA_051892075.1 Lachnospirales bacterium | reverse complement strand
AAACTTCCACCTCTGCCACCATGGGGTCTTCCCGATGATGAGGTGTGAGTTGTACTGTTAGATTTTTGTTTTTCTGTTTTTGAAACTGTACTGTAAAGGAAAATATCCCTTGATAATTGTAAATTCATACTTCCATTTTTAACATAATCTGCTGCTCCGTAATTAAATGTTGCTGTATTCATTTTTGAAAGCTTATAACTCATTAAAGCAAAAGCAAGTGCCAAAGGAATTAAAATAATACCACCTATTACATAGAGTATATTTATTTTCTTTTTATATATTTCTCCATTTTCAGCCATTTTCAAAAGCTCTTCGCATTTATCTACATATACTAAAGAGGCATTATAATAATCTCCATCTTTAAGATAAGGCAACATTTCATTGTCTATATATTCCAAAGCATCATCATTAAAAATTTCAATAGCTTTTCCACAAGTTGTAAAAGCATATTCGTGGGTAGTGCTGCAAACAAGGTATAAAATACCGTCATAATTTTCACCAACACCATATCCATAGTAATCATAAAGATTATCAGCTTCTGACTGTGCATTTTCCATTACAATTTTTTTGCTTATTACAAAAGCTATATCTACTCCGTATGTATTTCTTATACTATCAATTCTGTCATATAAATTATAAAACTCTGCATCTGTTAAAATTTCAGGAACATCAACAACTGCTGAGGGTCTTTCCGATGCACAAAGAGGAAATACATTAAATAAAACTATAGATATTAAAATTATTAAAAAAACTTTATTTTTCACATTATCACCCCTTTAAAAAAGTCCCAAAACAATTGAGAGAATAATACATATTACAAAAGCTATAGCATATACTATTCCAAAAAATGTCCATTTCTTTTTATTATCAACAGGATATTTGCCAACAGTTTTTCCTGTTTGACCATTTATTGCAAATTTGTAGTTTTCTCCCTTGTATTTTATATTAAGCATCCACACAGGAAGAAGTGAATATCTTATTTTACCATTAGAAAAATCTACATAAGAGGCTTCAGGAGTAACAACTCCAAAACCTGCGGCAGTTTTTGAAAAAGCATCTTCAGTACTTTGTTTTACTCTTTCATTAGCTCTTGTAATACTTTCATCTGCTCCTACATCATATTTATCAGCAAGATAACCTGAAAGATATACTGTATCGAAATTTACAGCATCATTATAATCAAAAGGTTCTACAGCTTCCATATAGGCATCATCAGCTTTTTTTGAAGCATCCACAGGTATATTTTGAAAGCCTATACTGCCTGCACGAATAAGTTTGTAAAAGTCAGTTCTTGTATAATCATAATCAGAATCACTCCAAGTGGTAATTCTTTGTGCATTATATCTGATATTTGCATTACAATCACAATCAAACATCCAAAAAGGAACATATACTCCTGCCATTTCTTCTATTTTCTTTTTATTTTTAAATTCATCAGGAAGAAAAGGTGCATTGTTATATGCTTTTTCAAATTCTGACATAGCTGTTTTTTTATCTATTTTAAAAGGAATTATATAATCAGGTTTTAAAGAACCCTCAAACTGACCTTTTATAATTGTGGCATTCCCACAGTAAGGACACACTGTTGAACCTAATGAATCATCACCTGTAATTTCTGCACCACATGAGGGACAAGAATATGAAGAAAGATTTTTAGTTTCATTATCATTAAAATCCCTTGGACTGTAGCTTTCCCAATCATATTTAGATGATGTCATACCACTGTTTTCAGCATCATAAAGCTCCTTTAATGTGTCTAAAGCAAAGTCTGTTCCACAGCTTTCACAATGTAAATTTTGATTTTCAGCATTAAACTCCAAAGGAGCACCACATGAGGGACACTTATAACTTTTAACAGTTTCCATAAAAATTACCTCCTTGACTTTATTTTAATTTATTCTTTCGAGGCTTCAGCAATTACAGGTTTGCCTGATTGATTAAGCCTTTTAGCACAAGAAATGCACATTTCTATTTCATCACAAATTAAAAAGCAAGGGTCACATATTAATCCATGACAAATAGGACAAATGCTAAAATGATTAATAGCATCATCTAAAACTGCTTTTCTTTGTTTATTCCATTCTCGTTTATAAAGAGCATCATAAATTACCTTTGTGCTTTCATTCTCAGGTGCAATACCTGAATGTGAAAAAGGTATCCATTTGCTATGCCACCATGTTCCACAGCAAGAACATAAAAATTTAAAACTAAATCCATCTTTGGTAGAACAATCCTTCATATGTTTTATTAATTCATCCCTCATCATATACTATTACCCTCCCTTTCTTAATTTTTGTTATGCTTATATTTTAATCGACAAATTCCTAAAAAGATATTATCCCTTGGATAATTTTAAGGCTTATTTTAGCAATATTATCCATTGGATAATGTGCAATATGCTTAATTATTTAATAAACTTTTTGTGAAAATCTCACAA
>JBJFFW010000281.1:0-11118 GCA_051892075.1 Lachnospirales bacterium | reverse complement strand
TTAATAATATTAACAAAAGACTTAACCTTATTAATTGAATCTAATTTAAGCTTTAAAGATTTCATAATTTACCTCCCAAGTAAATTCTTAAATAACATCAACATATAAATAATAACTTGAATTTTTAATTTTGTCAAATTTATTTATTTTTATATACCTTGGATATTTTTGCTAATTATAATCTTTCTAAATCACAAGTTATTATGCACCTTGACAGTTTAAAGTTAAATATTTTTAAAATTTTGATGATTTAAATTAGAAATTTCCTTTCTTTAGGTATATTAAATAAAATAAAAGTTAAAATTTTGTGCATTTTTTATAAATTAAAAAGTAATATTTATTTTCTCCTTTAAATATGATTATATAAGATTATATTATCAGGAGGCTTGTATGGACAGCTATAACATATACAAAGACATTGCCCAAAGAACAAAGGGTGATATATATATAGGTGTTGTTGGACCTGTGAGAACAGGAAAATCCACTTTTATTAAAAATTTTATGGAAAGTATGGTACTTCCTAATATTGAAGATGAATATGCCTTTGAAAGAGCTAAAGATGAACTTCCTCAATCAGCAGACGGAACGGCTATTATGACTACAGAGCCAAAATTTGTGCCTAATGAAGCCGTAAAAATAAAACTTGGCGACAATTTAGATGTAAATGTAAGGCTTATTGATTGTGTAGGCTACATAGTACCAGGTGCTACAGGTCATAGTGATGAAAAGGGTCCAAGAATGGTATCAACCCCTTGGTCAAAGGATAAAATACCATTTACTCAAGCTGCTGAGGCAGGTACAGAAAAGGTAATAAAAGACCACTCAACAATAGCACTTCTTATTACAAGTGACGGAACAATTACAGATATTCCAAGAGAAAACTACATAATGCCCGAGGGAAGAATAGTAAAAGAATTAAAAGAAACAGGAAAACCTTTTGTCATAATTTTAAATTCCAAAGATGCCGACAGCGAAAATACCAAAAATATGGCAAAGGACCTTGAAGAAAAATATCAAGTACCTGTAATAGCAATAAACTGTAAGAAAATGACAGAAAAGGACATAGAAAATATTTTAGAAAAAATATTGTATGAATTTCCTATTTCTCAAATTAATTTTAATGTGCCAAAATGGATAGATACCCTTTCAAATGACCATTGGCTTAAAGTAAGTATTATAGATACTTTAAAGAAAATATCAGACAACACAGAGGGAATAAAGGATTTAAACTTTATATCTGAAATATGCAGTGAAAATGAAAATATTAAAAAGACATATTTAGATAAAATAGACCTTGGCTGTGGCGAGGCAGTAATTGATATGACTATGGCTGATAAATTATTCTACAATATTTTATCAGAAACAACAGGCACAGAAATTGATGATGATTACAAGCTTATTGCAATTATAAAAGAGCTTAAAAAATCAAAGGAAGAATATGACAAAATAAAATATGCCCTAAATGAAGTAAATCAAAAGGGATATGGAATAGTAACTCCAACAGCTAATGATATGAAACTTGAAAAACCTGAAATTATAAAACAGGGAAACCGATTTGGAGTTAAAATTCAAGCAGATGCACCAAGTATCCACATGATTAAAACCAATATTAAAACAAGTATTTCTCCAATAGTTGGCTCTGAGGAGCAGTCAAAGGAGCTTATTAAATATTTTAATGACCAATATGTAAAAGAACCGGAGCTAATATGGGAATATAATATATTTGGAAAAAGTCTAATGGAGCTTATAAACGACGATTTAAACAGCAAACTTTCAAGACTTCCCGAAGATACCCAAGAAAAATTTAAAATGTGTATAGAAAAAATAATTAATGAGGGTTCAGGAGGAGTAATTTGCATACTTCTGTAAAATATTTCTAAAAATTTTAAAATTTTAATCAAATTATTAAGAAAATATTAAGAAATAAATATTTTATTTACATTTTCCCTCTTTACAAGTCAGACAACTTTTGTTATAATAAACATAGATTGTAAAAACAATCTATTATACCTAAGCTCTTTAGTGAAGTCCCCCCTACCCTTTCTAACTTTATTAAAGAGCTTTTCTATTGTAATATTTTTTATTTTAGTATAAAAGGTCGTCTAATAAAAATATCAGACGACCTTTATTTATTATACCATATTATCTTGCCACAAGTCTGTTACCGTCATAATCTATATGGATAACATCACCAGGTAATGGATTTTTAGCAATAATCCACCTTGCAACAATAGTTTCAACACTGCTCTGAATAAATCTCTTTAAAGGTCTTGCACCATAAACAGGGTCATAACCTGAGTCAATAATAAACTTTTTGGCTTCAGAACTAATCTCAACTGTAAGCTGCTTATCCTCAAGACGCTTTGTAAGGTCACTAAGCATAAGGTCAACAATTTTTTCAATTTCGCCCTTTGCAAGTGGCTTATAAAATACAATTTCATCAAGTCTGTTTAAAAATTCAGGTCTGAAATGGCTCTTTAAGAGATTATTAACCTCACTTTTAGCCTCGTCACTAATTGTATTGTCAGACTGTATGCCCTCAAGAATATAGCTTGAACCAAGGTTTGAAGTAAGAATTATAATAGTGTTTTTAAAATCTACTGTTCTGCCTTGAGAGTCAGTAATTCTTCCGTCATCAAGAACCTGTAAAAGTACATTAAATACATCAGGGTGTGCCTTTTCAATTTCATCAAAAAGCACTACTGAATATGGCTTTCTTCTTACTGCCTCTGTAAGCTGACCACCTTCTTCATAGCCTACATATCCCGGAGGTGCTCCTATAAGTCTTGACACACTGTATTTTTCCATATACTCACTCATATCAATTCTTACAAGGTTTTTCTCATTGTCAAAAAGTGCCTCGGCAAGAGCCTTTGCAAGCTCTGTCTTACCAACACCTGTAGGTCCTAAAAAGAGGAATGAACCAATAGGTCTGTCAGGGTCTTGAATACCTGCTCTTGAACGAAGAATTGCCTCTGCAACCTTTTCAACAGCTTCGTCTTGTCCTATAACTCTCTTGTGTAAAGTATCATCAAGAGCCAAAAGCTTATCTCTTTCACCCTCTACAAGCTTTGCTACAGGAATACCTGTCCATCTGCCTACAATTTTAGCTATTTCTTCTTCTGTTACCCTATCTCTTAAAAGACTGGTTTCTCCTTTTGATTTTTCAGCTTTATTTTCTTCTTCTTCAAGGGCTTTTTGAAGTTCAGGCAATCTGCCATATTTAAGCTGTGCAGCCTCATCAAGGTTATAATTTCTTTCAGCAATTTCAATTTTTGCCTTAACCTGTTCTATTTCACTTCTTAAATCACTAAGTTTATTAATATCTGTTTTTTCATTTTCCCACTTAGCCTTTAATCTCTTAAATTCATCTCTTTGCTCTGCAAGTTCTTTCTGAACAGATAATAGTCTTTCCTTTGAAAGATTATCATCTTCTTTTTTAAGAGCAGCCTCTGCAATTTCATTTTGCATAATTTTTCTGCTTATTTCATCAAGCTCTGTAGGCATAGAGTTCATTTCGGTTTTAATAGTTGCACAAGCCTCATCTACAAGGTCTATAGCCTTATCAGGCAAAAATCTGTCTGTAATATAACGGTTAGATAAAGTTGCTGCACTAATTAATGCACCATCTTGAATTTTAACACCATGATATACTTCATATCTCTGCTTTAAACCTCTTAAAATTGCAATAGTATCCTCAACAGTAGGCTCATCTACCATTACAGGCTGAAATCTTCTTTCAAGGGCAGGGTCTTTTTCAATATATTGTCTGTACTCATTAAGAGTAGTTGCACCAATACAATGAAGCTCTCCTCTTGCAAGCATTGGTTTAAGAAGGTTGCCTGCGTCCATTGCACCACTTGTTTTGCCTGCACCGACTATTGTGTGAAGTTCATCAATAAACATTATGATTTTTCCTTCACTCTTTTTAATTTCCTGTAAAACAGCCTTTAATCTTTCCTCAAATTCACCCTGATACTTTGCACCTGCAATTAATGCACCCATATCAAGTGAGAAAATTCTTCTGTCCTTAATATTATCAGGTACATCACCCTTTACAATTCTAAGGGCAAGTCCCTCTGCAATAGCAGTTTTACCAACACCCGGCTCACCAATAAGCACAGGATTATTTTTTGTCTTTCTTGACAAAATTCTAATTACATTTCTTATTTCGCTATCTCTGCCTATAACAGGGTCAAGCTTGCCTTTTTCAGCAAGTGAAACTAAGTCTTGACCATATTTGTTAAGTGCATCGTAAGTAGCTTCAGGTCTATCTGTAGTCACTCTGGCATCTCCCCTTATATCTTTTACAGCCTTTAAAAATCTGTCCTTTGTAAAGTTAAAAGTCTTAAAAATATTTTTAAGTTTAATATCAGGCTTTTCCAAAATAGCAAGTACAATATGCTCAACTGATACATATTCATCACCCATTGACTTTGCAACAGTTTCAGCCTTATTTAAAGCAAAATCCGTATCAGATGAAATATAAATTTTTCCCTGCTCTCTTGTTATGCCTGAAACTTGTGGCAAGCTCTCCATAGCCTTTTTTACTTCAAGAGCAAAATTGCCAATGTCAATGCCCATTTTCTTAATCATTTCAGAAACCATACCGCCATCTTGTGAAATTAGAGCATATAAAATATGCTCCTGTTCAATTTGCTGATTTCTGTGTTCAACAGCAAGAGTTTGTGCAAGCTGAACAGCCTCCAATGACTTTTGAGTAAACTTGTTAATATTCATACTAATCCCTCCTTATTACTTCATTACAACCCTTTTTTATTAGTAACTATGCTAAATTGCATATTCACAACCTTTAATAAAATCTATATATTTCTTCTCCACATCTACAGGTTCAGCTCCTTGGAAATAAAACTTCATAATACCGTCAAAAGCATTAATATAATCTGAAATAAGCTTTCCTGACTTTCTGTCATCATAATCCTTATCAGGCAATCTAAGTTCCCTTGTAAATTTGCCTGCTCCTATGGAATATTTAGGCTTAATTTTAAGATAATGGTTTTCAAGAGAAGTCCAAATTTCCAAAAAACTTGCAAGTTCATTAAGTAAGGCAGTATTTTGTGTTCTAAAATTAACTCTTAACTCACCTTTAGCCTCTCCACCTGTTTTATTAAGTACCACAGAGTATTTCACACTTGGATTATACTTATACTTAAATGAACTTTTCATCATTAAAGAGCTATCTCCCGAAGGCAACATAATTTGAAAAATATTACTGTCTATTAAATTCTCCACATTTGACAAAATATTTTTAATTTTCTGTTCAGGTGTAACAAAACTCACCTTTTCAGCCAAAATCTGATTTATCATATTAGACCTGTTAGTACCAAGTCTGTAAGCCATCTGGTCAATAGCATCTACAACTGCATCATTTAAAACTATACTATAAACACTCTTTCCCATTAACCTCACCTCATCTTTCAAATATATTGTAGCACCAGTTATATAATTTGTCAATAGTTTTATATAAATTTTTTCACATTTTTAAATTCCTCTTTTATATTTTCCTATTTTATGTTATACTATCTTTAATTAGTTTATAGGAGGAATAATTTATGAAAAAATTTTTGGCTGTGGCTATGTCTGTTTGCCTTTTAGCTTTTACAGGCTGTGCCTCTAAAGTAGAAAAAAATGTTAAGCTTGGAACTTATGAAACAAATGTTGAAAATCCTGACCCTAATATGCCTTCTGTTGTTCTTAAAGAGGGTAAAAAGTTTGATATTATTTATAAAGGTTCTACAAATAATAATTTAACAGGTACTTACGAATTTAACAAAAATGATGAACTTGTACTTACTACTGATGCTGAAAATGAAGAAGAAGCTATGCAGTTTATATTTAATGCTGATGAAAATTATAACCTTATTTTTAATGTTATATCTTCACCTTTACCTGTTTTAACTGATGACCCGTTAGATGAAAAGACAGTTTTAAACGGTACAGAATTTGATTATGCTGATGATTATTACAGCGATGATGACGAATAATTTTTTTGGAGAGATTATATGAGTACAGACAGACAGAAAAAAATTAGAAATTTTAGTATTGTTGCCCATATTGACCATGGTAAGTCCACCTTGGCTGACAGGCTTATTCAGCAATCAGGTCTTTTAACAGAAAGAGAAATGCAATCTCAAGTGTTAGATAATATGGACCTTGAAAGAGAAAGAGGAATTACAATTAAGGCTCAAGCTGTCAGACTTGTTTATAACAAAGACGGTGAGGAATATATACTTAATTTAATTGACACTCCGGGTCATGTAGACTTTAATTATGAGGTTTCAAGAAGTCTTGCAGCCTGTGACGGTGCAGTTTTGGTAGTAGATGCAGCTCAAGGTGTAGAGGCACAGACTTTAGCAAATGTATACCTTGCTCTTGATAATGAGCTTGAAGTTGTGCCTGTTATTAATAAAATTGACCTTCCAAGCGCCGAGCCTGACAGAGTAAAACAGGAAATTGAGGATATTATAGGTCTTGACTGCGAAAATGCTCCTTTAATTTCAGCAAAGGCTAATATTAATATTGAGGCTGTTTTTGATAAAATTATAAGTGATATACCTGCTCCTACAGGTGATGAAGATGCTCCTTTAAAGGCTCTTATTTTTGATAGCTTTTATGACAGCTACAAAGGTGTTATTGTATTTATGAGAGTTTTTGACGGCTGTGTTAAAAAGGGAACTCAAGTTAAATTTATGGCAACAAATAAAACCTTTGAAGTTGTTGAGGTTGGTGTGTTTGGTCCGGGACAGTTTATACCTGTTAATGAACTTAAAGCCGGTGATGTAGGTTATCTTACAGCAAGTATTAAAAATGTTAGAGATACAAGAATTGGTGATACCATAACCAATGCTAAAAATCCTGTAAAAGAGGCTTTACCCGGATATAAGAAGGTTAATTCTATGGTTTACTGTGGTATTTTCCCTGCTGACGGTTCAAAATACGGCGACCTTAGAGATGCCCTTGAAAAGTTACAGTTAAATGATGCCTCTCTTAATTTTGAGGCTGAAACTTCTGTTGCCTTAGGCTTTGGTTTTAGATGTGGTTTTCTTGGACTTTTGCACCTTGAAATTATACAGGAAAGACTAGAAAGAGAATATAATCTTGATTTAATTACAACAGCTCCATCTGTTATTTACAAGGTTTATCTTACAGACGGCACACAGATTGATTTATCTAATCCATCTGATTTGCCTGATGTAACAACTATTGCAAAAATTGAAGAACCTATTGTAAGAGCTGAAATAATACTTCCTAGCGAATATATTGGCTCAATTATGGAGCTTTGTCAGCAAAGACGAGGAGAATATGAGGGTATGGATTATCTTGAAGAAACTAGAGCCGTACTTAAATATAAACTTCCTCTTAATGAGATTATTTATGACTTTTTCGATGTTTTAAAATCCCGTTCAAGAGGTTATGCTTCCTTTGACTATGACCTTATTGGCTATCAGGAAAGCAAACTTGTTAAACTTGATATTCTTGTAAACAGAGAAGTTGTAGATGCCCTAAGCTTTATTGTTCACGAAGAAAGTGCTGTTGAAAAGGGTAGAAAAATGGCTGAAAAACTTAAAAAAGAAATACCAAGACAGCAGTTTGAAATACCTATTCAGGCAGCTATTGGCAACAAAATCGTTGCAAGAACTACTATTTCAGCCTATAGAAAAGATGTACTTGCTAAATGTTATGGTGGCGATATTACCCGTAAGAAAAAACTTCTCGAAAAGCAGAAAGAGGGTAAAAAGAGAATGCGTCAAATTGGCAGCGTAGAAGTACCACAGGCAGCATTTATGAGTGTTTTAAAACTTGATGAGGAATAAAAAATGAAAGAGATATCACTTTATATACACATTCCTTTTTGCAAGGAAAAATGCAAATATTGTGATTTTCTAAGTTTTAAAAATACTGAAAATATTGATAGCTATATTAATTCTCTTTTAAATGAAATAAATGCTTTTGACACAGATAAAAATGTCAAAAGCATTTTTATTGGAGGAGGAACTCCAAGTTTTATTAATGAAAAATATATTGAGAAAATAATGTATGCTCTAAATAAATTCAGTATTAATAAAAATGCAGAAATCACTATTGAAGCAAATCCGGGAACTCTTACTAAAAATAAGCTTAAAATTTATAAAAATTGTGGAATTAACAGAATTAGTATGGGGTTACAGGCTTGGCAAAATGATATTTTAAAATTTTTAGGAAGAATACACACAAAAGAGGATTTTTTAGAAAGTTATAATCTTTCAAGAGAGGCAGGCTTTGAAAATATAAATATTGATTTAATGTTTTCACTTCCAAACCAAAGTTTTGAAATGTGGAAAGAAACCCTTGAAAATGTAACAAACCTAAATCCAGACCATATTTCAGCTTACAGCTTAATTGTGGAAGAAGGAACTCCTTTTTATAATATGGAACTTAATCTTCCCGATGAAGAAACAGACAGAAATATGTATCACTATGCCATAGATTTTTTAAGAGATAAAGGCTATAATCAATATGAAATTTCAAATTTTTCTAAAAAAGGAAAAGAGTCCATACACAATACGGCATATTGGATAAGGTCGGATTATAAAGGCTTTGGACTAGGTGCTGCAAGCCTTATTGACAATATAAGATATAAAAATACCGAAAAAATTTCCAGTTACATTAAAGGAAATTATATTAATGAAAAAGAAATCCTTTCAAAAGAAGATATTATTGAAGAATTTATGTTTTTAGGTCTTAGAATGACAAAGGGTATTTCAATTAATGAATTTAAAAATAATTTTAATAAGGATATTTTTTCTCTTTATGGAAATGTATTTAAAAAATATAAAGATTTTTTTGTAGTAAATAATGAGAGAATTGCCCTTAACACAAAGGGTTTTGATATTTCAAATGTAATTATGAGTGAATTTTTGTTTTAATATTGTAATTTATATATTAAAATAATAAGGAGATTTTTATGGACATAGATTATTGTGCAATAGGAAAAAGAATAAGAAAAAGGCGTAAGGAATTAAATATTACACAGGCTAAGTTAGCTGAAATGGCTAATTTAAGTGATACAAATATTTCTCATATTGAAAGAGGAGCTACCAAACTGGGATTGCCTACTATTATAGCCATTGCAAATGCTTTGGATACAAATGTAGACAGTTTTCTTATGGATGTGGTTAATAATTCCAAAGTTGAATTTAAAAAGGAATTTGAAAAATTACTTATGGATTGTTCCCCCGATGAATACAGCTTACTTTATGATACTTGTAATGTTGTGTTAAAGGCTTATAAAAAACATTGCAATAAACAAAATAATATGTAAAATGAAAATATGGTTATTGAATATCAGCAATAACCATATTTTTATATAATCAAATATTTAATTTATCTATTAAAAAGTTTACAAAGATATTCTAAATTTTTAGCAATATTATCATTTAACATATCTTCTGAAAATCTAAACTGCCAATTTCCCTCGGCAACTCCAGGAGTATTCATTCTTGCCGAATTATCAAGTCCCATTAAATCCTGAACAGGAATAATTGCATATTTTGCACTTGAAGAAAAAGCATATCTTATTAAATCCCAGTTAATATTATCTCCACTTACATTAAGTATTCTTCTGACATAATCTTTAACACCTTCATTTGTGCTATTATACCAGCCTACAGTAGTTTCATTATCGTGAGTGCCTGTATAGACAATATAATTATCACTTTCGTAATTATGAGGAAGATAAGCATTTTTACAATTATCAAAGGCAAATTGAAGTATTTTCATACCAGGAAAACCAAGCTCATTTCTAAGTTCTATTACTTCTTCATTAAGGTCGCCTAAATCTTCTGCAATAATTTTTACATCACCAAGGGCATTATTTATAGCATCAAAAACCTCAGTTTTAGGCCCTTTTTTCCACTTACCTTCAACAGCCGTTTCAGCTGTAGCAGGAATTGACCAATAGCTTTCAAAAGCTCTGAAATGGTCTATTCTTACAATATCCACAAGCTCCATAATATTTTCAACTCTCTTAACCCACCAAGAATAGCCATCTTTTTTATGATTATTCCAGTTATAAAGAGGGTTACCCCAAAGCTGACCAAACTCGCTGAAATAATCAGGAGGAACACCGGCAACTAAAGTGGCAAAGCCTTTTGTGTTAATATGGAAAAGTTCCCTGTTTGCCCAAGTATCAGAACTATCTGAGGCAACAAAAATAGGAATATCCCCAACTATTTCAATTTCTTTTTCTTCTGCATATTTTTTAACATAAGCCCACTGAGAATAAAATTCAAACTGTAAAAATTTGTAAAAATCAATTTCATCTTTTAACATTTTTGAATATTCAGCAATAGCTTCAGGCTTTCTATCTCTTAAAGGAGCAGGAAAACTATTCCAACAACCACCATAAAAACAATCCTTAATAGCATCTAAAGTCATAGTTTTTTCTGCAAGTTTATAATAAGCTCTGTATTCTTTACTTTCGTATGTATTTTTTCTTTCTTCTATAAAATAATATTTACAAGCCATAAAAAGAGCATAATCATCAAGCCAGTAATCATTTTTTTTGCAAAAATCATTATAAGCCTTATTAGGTTTGAAATTAGAAAAGGCTTTTCTATAAATTTCATACTTATAATCAATAACCTTACCATATTCAATTTTTGTTTTAGAAAAATTAGGCACATTTTTCAAATCTTCCTCTGATAAAAGTCCGTCTTTTTTCAAAACATCGGGACTTATTAACAAAGGATTTCCTGCAAAAGTTGAAAAGCTCTGATAAGGAGAATCTCCAAAACCTGTATGTCCAAGTGGCATAATCTGCCACAATTTTTGTTTTGATTTTTCCAAAAAATCAATAAATTCTATACAATAATCTCCTAAATCTCCAATACCATATTTTGACGGAAAACTGATTGGATGAGCTAAAATTCCGCTTTTTCTCATAATACATTCCCCTTTTCAAAAAATTTCCATTTTATATTTTAAAATTATGCACATACTACCTTTGTAAATAAAAACAAGGAGGAGCATATATGCTGAAAAAAACTGTAATCATTTCCTTAATTGCCCTATCCCTTGTATTAGTAGGCTGCGGTTCTTCTAATAATAACAATAATA
>JBJFFW010000280.1:0-2475 GCA_051892075.1 Lachnospirales bacterium | reverse complement strand
ATGTTAGTTGTATAATTATTTTAGCTAATTGTTTCTAAATTTAAAATTATAACTAAAGAGCTGTCATAAACAAACTTTTATGTTAGTTTTAGACAGCTCTATTTTTATTATAATTCACCTTGCTCATAGGCTATAATAATTTTCAAAAATTCATCACCATAAGCCCTTATTTTAAAGGCATTAAAGCCTGTAATTTTTTTAAGTTCATCTCTTGATGTCGGTCTTTTTACAGCCATATCTCTTATTGTGGCATCTGTAATTAAAGTTGCAGCAGGAGTTCTGTATCTTTTTGCAAGAACAGCTCTTACTTTCTTTAAAAGAGCTACAAGATTATAATCAACTTTAACAGGGTCCTTCTTTACATAAGTTTCAATTTCCCGATTTTTAAGGCAATTTGAGCAATTATTACACTTGTAAGGAGCTTTTTCTCCAAAATAATAAAGCATATAATTTCTAAGACAGCCATCTTTCATTGCTGTATAATGTCGCATTTGCCCAAGTTTTTTAAGCTCGTTTTCAATTACCTTTTTTCTTTGTTCTTCAGGCATTTCTCCCGATTCATCAATTTGTTCAATTAAAAATTTATTAGTAAAATAATCCTGTGGTTCATAAAAAAGATAACACTCTGCCCTTTCTCCATCTCTGCCTGCCCTGCCAGCCTCCTGATAATAAAACTCAAGGCTTTTTGGCATATTATAATGAACTACATATCTTACATCACTTTTATTTATTCCCATACCAAAGGCATTTGTGGCAACCATAATATTTTTGTTATCATAAATAAAATCAGACTGATTTTTCTTTCTTTCCTCATCATCAAGTCCTGCATGATAGCGAGTGGCACTATAACCGTTTTTACAAAGAAAACTACAGACTTCCTCTACTTTTTTCCTTGATATGCAATATACAATTCCACTTTCATTTATATGTTTTTTACAAACTTTAAGTAAGGCAGAATTTTTAGAAATAGGAGTTCTAGTTTCAAAATAAAGGTTTGGTCTGTCAAAGCCTGTTTCTACTAAAAGAGGATTGTTAAGTCCAAGCATAATTATAACATCTTCTTTAACTTTTGCTGTGGCTGTTGCTGTAAAGGCACAGAGAGTTGGTCGATTTGGAAGATTATTAACAAAATTATTTATTCTTAAATAGCTTGGTCTGAAATCCTGTCCCCATTGAGATACACAATGAGCCTCATCTATTGCTATAATTGAAATATCAATATTTCTTGCAAAATCTATAAAGTCATCATTTTCAAGTCTTTCAGGAGCTACATATATAATTTTATAAACACCCTTTTTAGCATTATCCAATGCCTTTAAATACTGCTTAAAAGTAAGTGTGCTGTTAAGATATGCTCCTCTTATTCCCAAGGCTTTTAATTGTCTTACTTGGTCAGCCATTAAAGATACAAGAGGTGAAATAACCAAGGTTATGCCCTCACTTAAAATTGCAGGAAGCTGATAGCAAACAGATTTTCCTCCTCCTGTTGGCATAATGGCAAAAACATCTCTGCCCTTATAAATATTAGTCACAACTTCTTCCTGACCATATCTGAAATTATCATAGCCAAATATTTGTTTTAAAGCATTTCTCATAAAAATCACCTAAAAGTAAAATAGAGCTGAAATTATCAGCCCTATTTATAAATATAATTATACTTCTATTGTAGAAACCCTGTCAAAATCATCACAAATTTTCTTATCAGGCTTTTTGCTTAATAATGAAAATACAACAATACATACTAAAGATAACACAAAAGCAGGCACAAGCTCATAAAGACCTGTATCTACAATAGTAAATTTATCTCCAAACAAAGGACTAGATGAAGTTAAGAAAGTATTCCAAACAAGCACACCTACACCACCTGAAACAAGACCTGCAATAGCACCTGACATTGTCATTCGCTTCCAGAAAAGAGATAAAAGCATTGTAGGACCAAAAGCTGCACCAAGACCTGCCCAAGCATAACTTACAAGTTTCATAACTGAAGTATCAGGATTTTTAGCAAGAAGATAAGCAATAACTGCAACAGCAATTACGGCAAACTTACTTAAAAGAAGAAGTTCTTTTTCAGTAGCATTTTTCTTAAATACAGTTTTATAAATATCATTAGAAACAGCAGAAGCAGTAACAAGCATCTGTGAATCAGAAGTTGACATAATAGCTGCAACAATGGCACAAAGAAGAATACCTGCAATAAAGCCAGGGAATAATTTTTGCACAAGAACCATAAATATAGTTTCACTTGCAGCACCCTCTAATAAAAGACCTGACTTAACAGAATAAACATAGCCTAAAACACCAACACAAACTGAGGCAAAAAGAGTAATAGCCACCCAAATAGTTGCAATAATTCTTGATTTTTTAATCATATCACTTGACTTAATAGACATAAATCTTACAAGAATATGAGGCATACCAAAATAACCAAGACCCCAGCCAAGGTTTGACACAATATACTGCCAAGAATAAGTT
>JBJFFW010000279.1:0-2480 GCA_051892075.1 Lachnospirales bacterium | reverse complement strand
GTAGGATATCACGATGCACAAGTGGCAGAGGATAATAATATATGTTTAATTGACGGTACTCACTATCTGACTGAGGTTATAGTTGTGCCGGAGATTTGCAAATATATTAGTGATAATTTTAATGGGGTTGTGTGTGTTTGCTCTAAAATTAATGGACAGACATTAAAAATTGTATAGAGTGGGGGAATTCTATGAAATACTATAATGTTGTAATAGCTAACAATAAAGAAGAAATAGTAGTTGATGAAAATACAACAGTTTATGAGCTTAGTAAAAATTTTAGAAATATTTTAAAAGGTAAAATCCTTAATGCAAAAATTAATGGAGAGCTTAAATCTTTAGATTGTAAAATAAATAAGGACTGTACTATAGAATTTTTTGATATTACATCTCGCACAGGATATAGAACTTATCAGAGAAGCTGTTTTTTTATGATGCTTGCAGCCGCTAATGAAGTATTAGGCAACAACACTGTTATATGGGCAGAACATACAGTAAATGATAATTATTTTTGTTGTTGTTATGAAAGAGATATAACTGAAAAGGATTTACTTGATATTAAAAACAAAATGGAAGAAATGGTTGATGAAAGCTATAGAATTGAAAAAATATCAGTATCCATAGATGATAGTGTAAGAATATTTAAAAAATATGGATTAAACAGCAGAATAAATTCTCTTAAATTTTTAAACAGGTCTGAAATTAGCTTGTATAAACTCAATGATTTTTATGATTATTTATATGGACCTATGGTACCGGATACATCATATATTAAAGTTTTTGATATTAAAAAATGTGCTAATGGATTTGTATTACAGTTTGAAAGTTCTGAAAAAATTGGGCAAATAAATGATAAGCCTGTACACCCAAAATTAATGCAGATTTTTAGAGAGCATAATGACTGGTCAAGAATTCTTAATATTGATACAGTATACGCATTAAATAACAGCATTGTAAATAATACATTTAAAGAAAATATTTGGGTTGCTGAAGCACTTCATGAAAAGAAAATTGCCGAAATAGCTGATATGATACATAAAAATCAAAAGAGAATTGTTATGATTGCAGGACCGTCTTCCTCAGGAAAAACAACATTTTCTAAAAGATTATCTATTCAGCTAAGGGCTTTAGGTCTTAATCCAAGTGTTATTTCTCTTGATGATTATTATAAAAACAGGGCAGATATTTTATTAGAGGAGGACGGTTCTCCTAATTTTGAAAAACTATCAGCAATAGATGTTGAAAAATTTAATGTGGATATGACTGATTTGCTTGCAGGTAAAGCTGTAGGTACACCTCTATATGATTTCCACACAGGAAAAAGAAAAGCTGAAACTAAAGTTATCACATTGGGTAAAGATGATGTTCTTGTTATAGAAGGTATACATGGAATAAATGAAGCCTTATCTTATTCCATACCAAAAGAGGATAAATTTAAAATATATATCTGTGCTTTAACACAGTTAAATATTGATGAGCATAACAGAATTTCTACTTCTGATTTGAGGTTAATCAGAAGGATTGTAAGGGATAATCTCTTTAGAGGATTTAGTGTTAAAAATACAATGTCTATGTGGCCTAAGGTTTTGGCAGGAGAAGAAGAAAATATTTATCCGTTTCAAGAAGAAGCAGATGTTATGTTTAACTCAAGTTTAATTTATGAATTAAGTATATTAAAATCTCATTGTGAACCGTTGCTTTACGAAATAGAGAAGGGCGACAGTCTATATTCTGAAGCCAGAAGGCTTTTAAGTATATTAAGTTGTTTTATTCCTGTTGATTCTACTTTAATTCCTACTAATTCACTTATAAGAGAATTTATTGGAGGCAGTTGCTTTAGTTAAATAGAAAATGGCTCAGTTTTGAGCCATTTTTAAATTATTATAGAAGTATTATTTATTTTCAGTCTTTATTTCATATAAAAATTCTTCAATTTCCTTAATTATTTCATCTTTGTTTTTCTTATCTTTATTCACTAAACATTGTAAAAAAGACTTCAAATTTAATTTAGAATTGGCTGACTTATATATTTCCTTAGATTGAATTACAGCATATTCATCTAATGTAACGGCAGGGGCATAAAGACGACTAGGTTTTTTGACTACCATTACTCGACCTGTAACCTTTACATAGCCAACTAATAGAAGATTATTAATTATACTATGTATGGATTTTTCTGAAATAGTTTTTGTAAGGGGAACAATATCTGAAATAAGCATAGGCTTGTTATTGTCCCATAAAATTCTCATTACTTCATATTCTCTAGGTGTCAAATTAGTTCTTCTTTCTATCATATTTGGAAGCCTCCCGTTAATAGAGTTAATACTATATATAAAATCGTAATATATTTTTAAAGTTTTGTCAATATTAATGTTAACAAAATAAAAGATTAATTTTACAATAAATTATTCGATGTTTTATATTGAGTTAGACCGCAGAAAGGTTTATCTAAATTTTTTAAATTGTAAAATAAACAAATA
>JBJFFW010000278.1:0-11231 GCA_051892075.1 Lachnospirales bacterium | reverse complement strand
CTCTTGCTTTTTATTTTAAAATCAGAAGGAAGAATGAGTTTTTGATTAGTGCTTGAGGGTCCGCTTGCAAATTCATCTACAACGGTGTTAAACATAGTTAAATCATCATCTACATAATTTACCATTCTTTCTTCAATATCAAGTTTTTTACTGTTTTTATCTACATAATAAATACTGTAAGTAATAGTTCCTTCTGTCATACTATTACTTGCAATATAATTGTATATTCCCAATACAGCCGCAATTACAACAAGGGATATACAGCCATAAAGTATATAAATTTTAATATTTTGTTTATTCATTATATATCTACCTCGTTAATTCTGCATAGCTTTAAGAGGGATTTTTACTATAAAGGTTGCACCTTTTCCCTCACCACTTATAATTTTAACAGAGCCACTATGAAGCATAATTGTTGAATGAGTAATAGCAAGTCCAAGACCTGTACCACCTGTTTCCCTATCACGGGAGTTATCAACTCTGTAAAATCTTTCAAATACTTTGCTCTGTTCTTCTTCACTAATACCAATACCTGTATCCTGAACGGTAATAAAGCAAAATTGATTATCACTTTCAAGAGATATTTTTACACTTCCGTCCTCAGGAGTATATTTTATACCATTTTCAACAAGGTTTGATATAGCAAGATTAAGCTTAACCTCATCAGCCTCAAGTCTTACTTCGCTGCCTGCCTCAAAATTAATTGTAATATTCTTTTTATTAGCAAGAGGAGTAAGCTGTTTTATAATATCCTTTAAAAATTCATTGGCATTAAATGAAGTAATATTAAGTTTTGCAGCACCTCCGTCAAGTCTTACAAGAGATAACAAGTCGTTTATAATATTAGTCATTCTGTCAACTTCAGAGTTTATATCCTGCATAAATTCTCTATACATTTCATTTGGCACATCTTCCTGTAAAAGAAGTGAGTCGCTTAAAACCTTTATGGAGCTTAAAGGTGTTTTAAGTTCGTGAGATACATTTGATACAAATTCCTGTCTTGACTGTTCCACCTGTTCAAGACTTTGAGTCATTGTATTAATAGAATCTGAAAGTTTAGTATATTCATTATTGCCTTTAAGTTCAATTCTTTGATTTAGGTGTCCCTCTGAAATTTTATTTACAGTATCAAGAATTTTCTTTAAAGGCTCAAGTATAAACTTAGCAAAGGTTACAGACAAAATTATAACTATTACAGCTATAATAAGTGTAATAGTAATCCATTTGCTGTTAATTTCAGATAAAAAGCTTGAAACATCACTAAAAGAAGATACTACTAAGACTGCACCTATTTTTTCAGACTTTTCATTTTCAATATAGGCAGAGGCATAAATAGAATCCTCATCATCTCTTAAATATGCACCGTCTGTACCATCTAAAGCAGTTAAAATTTCAGGCACAATATACATTTTACCCACTGCAATTTCATTAGTATCTGCCAATACATAAGCATTTTTATTAACTACAATTATTCTGCAATTTTCTTCTTCACCTTTTTCAACTAAATCTGCCCAAAACTGTTTTTGTTTTGAAAAATCGTGAAGATAACCTGATGTCTGTATAGAACCGGCAATTTTATTGGCTGTATAAAGAGCCTCTTTTTTATTTTGGTCTTCAAAATGTACCCTTAAAGTGTGTCTTATATTAAATATAAAAAACACCATTGGCACTATACTTACAACAAGAAGTGTTATAAGAAGTTTTGTCCTTACAGACTGATACCATTTTAATCCTGTATTACTGGAAATAATAACCAACTCCCCACTTAGTATGAATAAACTTAGGGTCACTAGGAGTAGTTTCAATCTTCTCTCTTAATCTTCTTACATGAACATCTACACTTCTTACATCTCCCGGATAGCCGTAACCCCAAACAGTGTTAAGCAAATTTTCTCTGCTGTAAACCTTTCCCGGATTTTTCATAAAAAGTTCAAGAAGGTCAAATTCCTTTGCAGTAAGATTTTTTTCCTTACCATTTATAAAACATCTTCTGCTTTCAAGGTCAATAGAAAGCTCTCTTGATGTAATTACATTTTTCTTTTCAGTTTGCTTTGCAGTTTTTTGAACACTTCTTCTTAAAATAGCCTTAATTCTGGCTTTAAGCTCCAAAATATTAAAAGGCTTTGTAATATAGTCATCAGCACCATATTCAAGACCTAATATTTTATCCATATCCTCGCCTTTTGCAGTAACCATAATAATAGGAACATCAGAAAATTCCCTAATCATAGTACAAACTTCAAGACCATCAATTTTAGGAAGCATAACATCAAGCAAAATTAAGGAATAATCATTAGTCTTTGCAAGATTATAAGCCTCCTCACCATCATAAGCTACATCTACATCCATTCCCTCTTGTTCAAGGCTGAATTTAATACCCTTTACAATCAATTTTTCATCATCTACTACTAAAATTCTTCTAGCCACTTCCAGCACCTACCTATATTTATAATAACTCATAGTTATAATTTATACTAAAAAATAATTTTGTCAATAGATTTTAGTGATTTTTCCTTAAAAAATTACTTGAATAAAACATCATTTTATTATATAATATTTAACTGGAATTTTTCAAAGGAGAAACATTATGACACACAAAAATCTTTTAATATATTTTAACATATTTATACTTACAATAACAATATCTTTTTCAAATATTTATTCAAATTTTTGCTTTTCACAGCCAGTTACAGAGCCACAAACAGAAACGACAACTGAAGAGCCGTCTATAGTTAAGAATTTTTGTGAAGAATCAAAAGAGCTTACACTTAATTCAAGAGCTGTTATTTTAGTTGATGCTACTACAGGTGAAACTTTATATGAAAAAAATGCTGATGAAGTTTTATATCCTGCAAGTATCACTAAAATTCTTACTACTTTAATTGCTTGCGAAGAAGGTAACCTTACAGATAAAGTTACTCATTCTGAAAATGCCATTAACGGTATAGGCTATGGTTCAAGTACAATGGGAATGAAAATTGGAGAAACTATTTCTTTTGAAGATGCCCTTTATGGAATTATGATGTGTTCAGCCAACGAAACTTGTATGGCTGTTGCAGAACATATATCAGGAAGTGTTGATGCCTTTGTTCAGAAAATGAATGAAAAGGCTGTAGAGCTTGGATGTAAGAATACTCATTTTGCAAATCCACATGGTTTCCATGACCCAAATCATTATACTACTGCAAGAGATATGTCAATTATTACTCGTGAAGCTGTTAAAAATGAGGAATTTTCAAAGGTTTGGGGAACTATGATACATACTCTCCCTGCTACAAATCTTGTAAATGAACCAAGAGGTCTTGTTAATAAGGCTAAGATTTTAGATGATGAATCTCCTTATTATTATGCTGATGCTATTGGTGCAAAAACAGGCTTTCATGATGATGCACTTAATACTCTTGTAACTTGTGCTGAGAGAGATGGAATTAAGCTTATTGCAGTTGTTATGAAAGCTCAAGGTTATGTTGTTACATACGGTGATACAAAAACACTTTTTGACTACGGTTTTTCTCAATATGAAAATAAGACAGTTTATGAAGGAACAGATTATACTGATGAAGTGCCTGTAGTACAAAATTATAAAAATAAGGACTATACTATTGGAAATGTTAAAGCCAAAGTTAACGGAAGTGTTGACGCTAAAGTATTAAAATCCTTTGATAAATCAAAAATTATTGCAACTCCTATTTTAAATGAGAGAATTGAAACTCCAATAAAATCAGGTGATGTAATAGGTACAATGAAGGTAATGTATAACGATAATACTATAGGAGAGCTTGACATAGTTGCTGATAATGATGTTAATAAAGCATCAGAAAAAGATATGGCTATTAAATGGCTTTTCTCTTTAGCTAAGATTTATGGCAAAAAAGCTTTAATAGGTATTGGAACTTTATTGGCAATTTTTATTATTTTCATAATAATTATCAGAATATTCAGAAAAATTTTAAGAAGAAACAGAAGAAAACAAAGATTAAAATATCAAAACAGAGATATTATTATTTCTTCCGATGTTTTAAATAATCGTAAAAGAAGGAATACACAAAAAACCAGAAATACTGTATCTTCTGAAAATAATTCCAGTGATAGAAAAAGAACTTCTGATAAAAACAGTAATTTAGTTAAAAAGAAAAGACCTGTTGATAAAAACGGTAATCCTGTTAAAAAGAAAAGACCTGTTGATAAAAACGGTAATCCTATTAAAAAGAAAAGACCTGTTGATAAAAACGGTAATCCTGTTAAAAGGAAAAGACCTGTCGATAAAAATGGTAATCCCGTAAAGAGAAAAAGACCTGCCGACAGATAATTAAATTAAAATTGTCCTCCTAGTTGTTCTATACAAAAAGGAGGACTTTATTTTTATTAATTCTGCATTTTTATCTGTTCCCCTATAATAAGAGGATATCTTATAAGATTTTCAGAGTCGAGATTTTCCTTATTCATATCAACTGCTGTAACCTGATGATTATTATAGGTATTATAATAATATATGCCCTTATTGGTATTACAGCAAGAAGTATAAATAGTAATTTCGTATTTTCCCTCATCAACTTCACAACAGCCTCTCTGTTGGTCAACAGAGCCTAATATATGGAAAAACTGGCTGACACTTTCAACCTCTGAATCCCCTGAAATTGAGTTCATTTTTACAAAAGCCGCTCTAACAAAACGAGATTGTGAAGATAAATCCCCAGGAAGTCCAAGTCCACCCATACCTCTACTATAATTATATAAATCTAATTTATCTGAAAACTTATTTTTTGGAGATTTAGGGGATAAAGCCATATAATTATTTAAGTTAAACATTTGCTCATTAAATGGTGGATTGTTTGTTAAAATTCCAACAGGATTGTCATATACCTTTATTCCATCTTTTACTGATTCAACTGTAATAGCCTCTTTGCTATCAGCAATTATCCAATGAAGTTTTGCAACAGGCAAACTATCGCTAAAAGAAGTATTTAATATATTAATATTTTTAATTAAATTTCTAGCCTCCTCTACTGACTTACATTGGCACAAAATCCAAGCTATAAATTCAAATTGAGCCACATTGTCTTTGCCATCTTCAAAATCTCTGTAATAAGCATTGCCTACAAAATTAAGTCCTGCCATAGCTAAACCTTTTTCATTAAAAGCATCATAATAAAGAGGGCAATTATTCTCAACATAAGCCATACCAATTATTGCATAATGATTTTCTATTACCCCCATTTTTCTAAAATTAAAAACATAATTTCTTGGAGTAATTGTAACCTCATCTCCATAAGAAAATTCATAATCTAAAGTTCTTCCAAAATAAAAATCTTTAGTTTTATAAGTTGCCGCTGTACACATTTTATCATATCCTTCCAAATTTTAAAATTTGTTCTTTTATATACCTCATAAATATATCATTTACATTTCTATAAATATTATTTTAATATTCTTTAGAATAAAAATCAATAGTTTGACAAATATTTTACCAACACAAAAAACCGACTCGCTAAAAAGCGAGCCGGCAAAATCCTTAATTAATATGAACTTAATCTCCTATTGGATTTTCAATAAGTGAAACAACTCTGAATTCGTGTTTGTGACCATCTGCCTCCTTTGTAAATGCCTTTGCAAAGTGGACATGTCTGCCGTCACCTGTTGGAATTGCAGGACCTGACTCTCCCTCAAATTCGTGGAAATGTCCCTCATAAGAGTCTGTTCTAAATTTTATTTTGTGAACATGGCTGTTGCCCCTCTGTATTGCCACATCTGAAACTGTTGCAAATCTGTGATTATGGCAATCTTTACAACATTCAGCCACAAATGTTGAACCAAGTATTTCGTGGTCGTGTTTCTTCATTTCTTTTGGACATTTTTCATCAATATACTCTCTACATCTTTCGCATATTTCTGTATCAGTAGTACAAGTTGCTGTTGTTAATTCTGCTGAACTCATATTGCACCTTCCCTTTTTATTTTTTAAGAGGTTTCCCTCTCAATGTATAATATGGTCAGGCTATGGATTTTGTGTATAAAATTTATATTTTTAAAATTTTAGCTAACTACCTTATTAAAACAACTTTATCCTCATTCTTTATCCAATTTACATTAAAACCTAAAGCCTCTCCTAATGCTCTTGCAGGAATATATATGCTATCCTCTGATATTTCAATTATTCCATTAATAGGTATTGTTTTTCCATTTTTTATCATATAATTACATCCAACTGTAAAAATTATTTCATCACTTCCACTAATAACTGTTGCTGTTTTTGTGTCACTATTCCATATAACATTCATATTTTTAACAGTATTTAAAGGAATCATAAAAGAATTGCTATTTTTTTGTATATATGGTTTTTTAGTTAATAAGGCATATCCGTCCTCATTAATGTGATAACACATACTTCCAAGTTTATAAGACAATTTATAAATTTCGTCAACATCCATACTATAATCATCATAATCAATAATATTTACAACTCTATTATCATAATCTACCTTCATTTTTTTGTTCCATAATTTCAATAAAGTATTAATATAAGTTGTTTCAATATATTCTTCTCTATTTGAATCATCAAAATAGTATGTTTGAAAATATATACAGTTTGACCTTGAAGGATTTGGCAAATTATCCCCGTCATAAATTTCTAAGCCTATCCCCGGAAGTTTTCTAAAAAATACATATTTTTCTCCATTTACCTCAAAATACACTTTTGAATTTTCATTATCGTATGTAACATAAGAGCTACCCAATTTATTTAAAAGGTATTCAAAGGGTATAAATACATTCTTATCCTGAATTTTTACAGTTTCATCATCTTTTATATTTAAGTCTTTAAAATATATGTTTCCATTATGTATTGAAAATCTATCCTTGAACATATTATGTGTCATAAAATAAGCTTTTGAATAGTCAACCATATCTCTGCAATATGGACAATCATACATAAAAGCAAGAAAATATGATTTATTATCATCTGTTTTTAACCACACAGTTAAAGGCATATTATAATATGTGTAACTCTTAACAGTAATAACGGCATAATTTTCTAAAGAACTATATATGTTATTTTCCTTTAAAACTCTGCTTAAATTTTCTTTTGTTAAATACTTAAGATTATTAGGCGTAATTGTTCCCATATATCCATCTCTTAATATTCCTTCTGATGAAATAATATGCTCATTATCATCACAGGCTGTATCTCTTGTACCGGGTGTCACCAAAGCCACATTGGTATCGGTCTCAACAAAATATTCTTCCATAAAATTACATTTATTATTTAAAATATCTATTGATGGATTTTCAATAAATTCATTAAATGTATTTAAACTAATTCCATAATATACAATATCGCTGTAAATATGATGTTCATAATCATAATTGTAACCAAACACACTACTTTGAATACTAATAACAAATATAAATACAGCTAAAAAAATAATTTTAAATCTGCCTTTCATAAAATTAACATCTCCCTATTTTTATTATTTATAAAAATTTCATTTTACTACTTACTTCTCCACCATATTCTTTCTCTATGTATGTCAAAAAACTATATATCACCTTTAGTAGACATATAGATTAACAAGAATTAATGTTTTCAAAATCATTAAATCAACTAATCACCAATATGCTTATAATAATACCAATCTGCTTTAGACAAATTATTAAAATCTGTTTTTCCGTCATAAAATAAGCTATTATTACTTAACCTATTTTCACAATATACTATACCACAGCTTGACCCTAATG
Organism: Lachnospirales bacterium; assembly: GCA_051892075.1. Taxonomy (GTDB): domain Bacteria; phylum Bacillota; class Clostridia; order Lachnospirales; family CAG-274; genus HGM11788. Next base: position 3,497 of record JBJFFW010000278.1, on the reverse strand, counting down.
ATGACCATTTAACAAACTCTATATAATTATTTTTCTTTATAATAGAATCATAATTATTATTTTTCAATTCATTTATTAATTTTTCAACTTGGTAATCTGTTATTTCTTTTTTCTCTTTTTCATAACCACCATTATCTTTATAATAACATTCCATATAATTACTATCTATTAAATCAAATCTTATATAATCACAATCACAAGAATTCATAAAATCTTTTACCTTTAGCAAACAATTATAATTCTTATTAAAATCTGACTCAATCTCATCATATTTTGGCATAATTATACCATTACTTCCTAAAAGTGGACTAAGAATTTTTAAAATTATTAATGCTCCAAAAATCAATATTAAAAATAAAACCCCAAATATAATAATAAATTTTTTCATTTCCCACCTTATGAAAATTAAAATTTCGTATATTACAATCATAACATAATTATAAAAAACTTTCAATAAATCATAACTTATTTTTTATATTTTATAATATTTTATAATATTTTATAAAATATAAAAAGTGTATTACATTCTAACATTTAGATTTGCAATACACTTCTTAATTTAAAGACTATTTTGATGTAATATAATCAAAAAATTCCTCATTGGTTAGATTTTTCTCCACTCTTACCTTTGACCCTCCTCTTACAACAAATTCTGACAAGCCATATTCTGTGCCATTATCTGCCCAATCGTAGGTATATCCAAGTCTTGTCCAAGGATATTTATGAGGAAAATAAGCATTTATAATATAATCATTAAACCATTTTTTATATTCTTCTGAAATATTTTCAGGAAAAGTTAAAGATGCCCTAATACAATCAATATTTTCATCAGGTATTGGTCTATACATATTTGCAGGATTAACCCACAATAAAGCAAAATGAGTTTTTCCATTTTGAGGTGGCATACCTAAAAGCTGTTCCATTCTTAAAGTCATATTTTCTGATATACCATTATTTTTTATCCAATCAGAAAATTCACTTTCTGAAAACACCCACACATCACCATATTTAAGCTCTGTAATTTCCCCGTCCTTATAGCTTTCCGGATAACGATGCCATGTAACCATAAGCACCTCCTCACCTGCTACAGCATAAGGATAAAGAGGCATTATTTCATCTTCATTAGCTTTTATAGCATCAATTATTGAATTATGATAAAGATACAGATTTGAACAGAGAGAAATACTATCATCAGAAATATATGTAACACCATTTTCAATGTAGGCATTTCCTACAGTTTTAAAATCTCCCTCATCTGTTGTAATTATATTTGAGCCAATGTTAAAAGTTATATGATAATTATTAAAATTTACAACTACTTTTTTTGATTCATTATTCCAAGTAATATTTGTATTTTCTAAATTAAAAGCCTCTCTTATGGGAACATAATTTATACTATCATCAGCATAAGCAAAAACTGATGACATAATTATTGCAATAATTAAAATAAACCTCAATCTTTTCATATTAAATACCTCTATTATTTTAATATTTTGTCTATTTCTTCTTTTGCCTTTTTTAAAATACTATCTACATCAAAGCCTTCAATATCAAGTCCCTCGGCTTTAAAGAGCAAAGCATTATTAATTCCATATAAATCAATGGATAAAGCCTTAACATAATCAAAACCTAAATTTTTATAAATATATCCACCAGCAGTTGTAACATAAATTAATTTTTTAGCTTTACAAAGTCCCTTTGGAATACAATTTTCATAGCAAAAAGTTACACCGCAAACAGTTATGTGCTCAAAATATACCTTTAAAATTGACGGAAAAGATAAATCCCAATAAGGGGCAGCCACAACAATTATATCTGAGTTAGCAAAATCTCTTGCGTAGTTAAACATAGTGTCAGAAAAATTTTCACTTATAATAAGCTCATCTCTTTTTAAAAGCATATCTCTATCCACAGGCTTTAAATTCTCATTATAAAGATTTACCTCATTTATTTCACCCTTTAATTTATTTAAAACATATTTTGCTAGTTCTAAAGTTCTTGAATTTTCACGAACACAGCTATTTATAAACAAAATTTTATCCATATTATCATCTCCTGTTATTCTATTGTATTAATTATAACACAAAGACAAATAAAACACAAATCCTTTATATAAAGAATTAAGGACAGTTAAGCCCTTGCTAAACTGTCCTTAATTATCATAATAATCCATTGAAGCTTTCATATTTTTGGAAATTACAATGTTGCCATTTTGCAAATCATAAACCTCAACTTTAAAATCAGAATTTACATTATTTACTCCATACATAATTTCAACATCATATAAATTAACTTCGTCACCTGAATTATCTTTATCTAAACAAAAATATCTTGCTTTTCCTGATGAATTTGAAAGTTTTTCATTATAGTTATCAAGAGTTTTTAAAATTACCTGCTCTACTCCATTTTCATAAACTCTTACACCATACATTTCACTAAATGCAACAGGATTTTCCTTATTTCTGCTACCAAATAACATATCAACATCAATATAATCAAAACCATCACTATTTCTGGCATACAAGCCATCTATACTCACAAAGGAATTTTCATTTTCTCCCTCTGCTAAAATAGGAATCATATTTGAATATGTATTAACATTTTCTGAAATCCAACTCTTTAAAAATAAAAGTACAATCATTAATACAATAAATCCTGCTACAGTATACTTTACTCCACCACTTTTATTATTTTCTTCTTCCATAAATTTCACCTTCAATCCATTATTTACTATTTCAATAATTATAATATTTTTTAGTTATATACGAAAAATAACTCTGAGAATTGCCACAGGTATAAGTATAATTCCAAATAAGAAACCCACAATAAACCTTTGTGAAAAAAGACCATAGTGAGTACCAATTCTTATTTTATTTGCATAGACAGTTTTACCTGCTGCCCAATAGGCTATAGCACCGTATATAATTGCAATTATTAGTCCCATTTTAATTTCCTCCTTTCTGATTTTTTTATAATAATTAAAAAAATCACAGTTATAATTGTTATCATTTATTAACAATTATAGTTATTTGTAAAAAATAATTTTATTTATTATCATTAATCTTAGAATGGGAGTGATATTATTGAGTAAAGTATCCGAAAATTTAGGCATACGCATAAGGTCTTTTAGAAAAAAACAAGGAATAAGTCAAGAAGAACTTGCTTTTAAATCAAGTATTAGCACAACTTACTTAGGTCAGATAGAAAGAGCTGAAAAATCTCCAACTGTAGAAGTTTTAGATAAATTGGCAAATGCTCTTGAAATTTCCATATACGACCTTTTTCTTTTTGATGAAGAAATTAAAACCCAAAATAACAACACTACACTTAATAAAATTAATGCACAGCTTTCTACTTTATCAGAAAAAGAACAGGCTGAAGTTTTAAAACTTATTAAAAATGTTAAAGCATTTAAAAACTTATAAAAAATTATCTTATGCAGTAATAATAACAAAATATGATTTTTTTGTACTATGCTGACAGCATAATAATTAGAT
>JBJFFW010000277.1:0-2489 GCA_051892075.1 Lachnospirales bacterium | reverse complement strand
CATATTTTATTAATTCTATAGTATTTTTATTTATTATTTTATCTGTCCTGTCTGAATGAATGACATTATTTAACCTGTCTTTAGCTAAAAATCTTGATGAATTACTTTCTATCATTAAAATCACCCCTTTTTGAAAATATCAAAAAGCTTTGATAAAAAGCCTTCACTACTGTAATTGTATAAATCCATAAAAGGAACTTCCTCTCCAAGAAGTCTTCTTGCAATATTATTATATGCTTGTCCTGATACGGATTTCTCGTTTAAAACTACAGGTTCACCACTATTTGTAGATATAACAATATCTTCATCATCAGGAACTACTCCAAGTAAATCTATAGCTAAAATATCGGTAACATCTTCTACAGACATCATTTCATTATTTTTAAGCATATCAACTCTTATTCTGTTTACTATAAGCTTAGAATCATAAAGTTCATTTGCTTCTAACATACCTATTATTCTGTCGGCATCTCTTACTGCTGATATTTCAGGTGTTGTTACAACTATTGCTTTGTTTGCTCCTGCAATAGCATTTTTAAAACCCTGTTCAATACCAGCAGGGCAGTCAATAATTATAAAATCAAAGCCTTCCTCAACTAATGACTGACATAATTTTTCCATTTGCTCCGGATTAATAGAATCTTTATCTCGGGTTTGAGCAGCAGGAAGCAAAAATAAATTATCGCATCTTTTATCTCTTATTAATGCTTGTTTTAATCTGCAATTTCCCTCTATAACATTTACTAAATCATATATTATCCTGTTTTCAAGACCCATAACTACATCAAGATTTCTAAGACCTATATCTGCATCTACCATAACAACTTTTTTGTTAAGTTTTGCAAGGGCGGTACCAATATTTGCTGATGCAGTAGTTTTACCTACGCCACCTTTACCTGATGTTACAACTATTATTTCACTCATTTAATAACCTCCATATTAAAATATTTATACAATAATAATAAAACAAATTTTAAGGTATAAATACGCATAATATTTGAAAAAATATTACATTTCTCTACATTATTTTATAAGTGTATTGTAATATTTAGTGTTTGGTGTTGAATCCTTTTGCAAATATTTTGAAATTGCAGCCTTGGCAACATTTGGAGCAGGGGCAGATTTATCATTACCAAATGGTATAAGTACGGCAACAGATATTTGAGGATTTTCATAAGGAGCAAAACCTACAAAAATTGTGTGTTCACTTCTTTTTTCTGATTCCTGTGCTGTTCCTGATTTTGCAGCAACTTTCACATCAAAATCATTAAAGGAATTTCTTAAAGTACCTGTTGTTCCACTTGTAACATCAACCATACCCTTATACACAGCATCAAGATTTTCCTTTTTTATACTTAACTTTTCTTCAACTACAGGTTCATATACCTTTGTGGTATTTCCTTCGTTATCTGTAGTTTTATTTAAAAGGTGCATTGTATATCTTGTTCCGCCATTTGCTAACATTGCAACATATTTAGATAAAATAGCTGATGTATAGTTATTATATGACTGCCCAATGGCTGTTCTAATGGTATCACCTGCATTCCACTTCATATCTCTTTCGGGAGCATCAGAATTTCTTGCCTTAACTACATATTTTTTATATTCAGGTGATGATATATATGATGGATAATTACTCATTGAATCATATAATTCGTAAATTTCTACTCCTGTAGGACTATTAAGTCCAAAAGCATTCATATATTTATTAAGCACACCAATTCCACATTTATATCATACAGTATAGAAGAAATAGTTACAGGATACTTCAAGAGCTTTAGACACATTTACACTGCCATGAGAGCCTTTTCCACTGTCTATCCAACACTTTGCGTAAGGCTGACCTGCATCTTTAAAAACACCGTTATCATAAATTTCTGAATTTGGCGTTATATAACCTTCTTCCAGGGCTGCAATAGCTGTAATCATTTTAAATGTTGAGCCTGGAGCTCTAGGCTCTGTAAATGGTCTGTTTACCATTGGTGTAGTAGGGTCACTTTGTAAATGCAAATAATATTCGTTATTAAAATTATTTACAAGTTCATTGTTATCATAAGACGGATAGGATACTGCCGCAAGAACATCTCCTGTGTTTACATCTGTAACCACTACAGAGCCTGTACATGGGTCCATACCTGTCATATGAGGTGTTATTTCCTTAGACTGCATTTTTTGAACTAAAGCAGTAGTTGAACTTATTGTTCCATTTTTTAATTTAGTAATAATATTATCATCATCAGTAATCTGACCTTGTTCATAAAGAGCAATTAAAATACTTGTTCCTGATACATCACCATTATTATAACCGTCAGCTAAAGTTTCCCTTGCAACATTTATATCTTCCATAGCCTTACTATTAGCAGAAATAATATAATTTTTAAGTTCACTTTGCTTAGTACAGTCTTTTGAATTTAATATACTTTGCATCCATATAGTATCATTTTTAATCATTTTTAAACACGAACTAACATTATATTCAATCCAAGGTG